>JAUILW010000485.1 GCA_030432795.1 Gammaproteobacteria bacterium | reverse complement strand
TCCATCGGCCACCTCATCGATGAATTAGGCGCAGAAGAAGAAGCCGAGTATTGGGAGCTGACGCCACGCGGGGTGAACTTCGCCTACCTTGAGCCTGAGCTGAGGAGGCAACTCGACCAGGTGCGCGAAAGACTCGCCATCATCCGATCGTCATCGGCGCGCTGACGAATCCGCGAAACCGCGCCCGCCGCGCCCGCACCGGCACCTGCTCCATAGCCAGCCCGGGAAACCTCTCTATCAGACGACGGATGGCGATACGCCCTTCGAGACGTGCCACGTTGAGACCAGCGCAGGTGTGGATGCCCGCACCGAATGCCAGGTGCGGATTGGGATGGCGGTCCAGGCGGAGCGCTTCCGGCGCGGAAAACACCTCAGGATCACGGTTCGCAGCGCCTATCCCTAAGGTAACGACCGTCTGCGCCGGTATGTGCACTCCACCAATCTGCACCGCTTCGGTTGTCGTCCGATTGCCAAGCTGATTGGGGCTTTCGAAACGCAGCAACTCCTCCACAGCGGTGTCGATCAGCGCCGATTCCTCACGCAGTTGGGTAAGCAGCGCAGGCCTTTCGACCAGCGCGAGCACACCATTGGCGATGAGATTGGTTGTGGTCTCGTGCCCTGCGTTCAACAGGAAGATGCACTGGTGGTAGAGAACATCCCGCGCCAGCTCGCCATCTGCATCGCGCCAGCGCAGGAGGCGAGCAACGATGTCGTCGTCCACCTCGTCCAGGGTTCTGCGGCGGTGGCCGATGAGATCCTCGAGATAGTCGAGAAACTCGACCACGCTGGCGTTACCCTCGGCAAGCGCCGCCTCATCCAGCGCCACTTCCAACGCACCGAGAATGTTGAGCGACCATCGACGCAGTGGCCCACGCTCCTCCACCGGCACACGCAGCAGGTTGCCGATCACCTCGATGGGAATCGCCGCGGCAAAGTGCTCCACCAGATCAAATGCCTCACGCATTTCGATGTCATCGAGCAGGCGATCCACCAGCACCTCCAGAGCCGGGCTCATGGCCAGTACCAGCCGATCCGACAGCACGTTGCCGATGGCTTTGCGCACCCGCGTATGCAGCGGCGGATCGTTGAACACCAGGCTCGTGGTGTGGTGGGCGAACAGCGGCGTGTGCTCGCCGAACAGCGGCGCGAACTGCACGCGCTTGTCCGAGCTGAAACACCGGGGGTCGCGATATACCCGACGCACGTCTTCGTATCGGGTAAGCAGGTAGGTCCCGTCCGGGCACGCCAACACCGGCGCTTCCGTTCTCAAGCGGTCGTAGGTCGGGTAAGGGTTCTCATAGAAACTGTCGGGCAAGCGCCGCAGATCGAAGGTGTCTGCGCTCAGCGCCATAGGAACTTCAGCGTTTACGATCGAGCCGCTCCACCCGTCGACAGGCGGGCGCGCCGCAGTAAGCACGAAATGTGGCCGTGCGAAAGAGCTCCCCGCAGGCTTTGCATTGACGCTCCGTGAGGCCGTCGAAGGCGCTGTCCGCCTTACGCTCCTGTAGCACGCGTGCAAGCTTGCCATTCTGCTCTACCAGGCGTCGGAACTCGGCATCGCCGATTTCGAGCAGTTCCATCACATCTGTGACAGACCAGCGAGGCGAGCGCAGAAGCAACGTCACCGCTTCGGCGGTGGTTGCTCCAGCGCTACCGGTGTTGCTGGCTGACAAGCCCACTCCTGGATAGCTTTCTCCTGAAGAACCGTGTTTGTCGTGCATGCAAATTCTACGCTGCGCATAAAACGCTAAACCGCATGACTCTAGCAAATTTTGCTGCCCATCGCCGTAGGAATGGGCGCACAATTTTCATACACTCCGCGCAGCGTAACAGCCGGGACAATCGATATGCTGGCAACGATCTTCAAGTGGGTGGCCGCCCTGTTGGTAGTGGTAGCCGCCGCCGTCGCCGTGCTGCTCATCGGCGCGCGTTTCAGCGATGGACCCATCGCCATCGTCGCCGGCGGGCCGTTTACCTCTGGCACACCATATGTAGGCGATGAGCCTGACTGGTCGTTCCTGAAAGACACTCAGGAAGTGGAATTCCAACTATTGTCGCCGGAACGCTCGCGCACTACCTGGATCATCGAGCACGAAGGCCGCATCTACATCCCCTGCGGCTACATGACGACAACCTGGGGCAAGCTCTGGAAGCAGTGGCCCATCGAAGCAGAGAAAGATGGCCGCGCCGTTCTGCGGGCGAACGGCAAACTCTACGACCGGCAACTGGTGCGCATCACCGAAGGGGACCAGCTACCCGCCCTGGTGAGCGAGCTGGGCCGCAAGTATCTGTCGCAGATGGTCGTCGCGCCAGAGGGCGCACAGGCCGAAGAGATGATCCAGGCCGGCCTTCAGCAAATTGCCGACGGCTCCCTGTGGATCTTCGAGATGGCGCCACCCGAGGCCTGAAGCCTCAGCCCGGCTCCCATTCAGCGCCAGATTCTCTGCGCACGAGGCCACGAAACGCCTGCCAGGGCGTGCCTTCCTCGTAGAGCACGCGATACACCTCATAGGTGATCGGCATCTCCACGCCATGTTGCTCGCCGAGCTTCATGACGCTGGGCGTGCTCTTCACGCCTTCGGCGACCATGTGCATCTCCGCGATAATTTCACTCAGCGTGCGCCCTTTGCCGAGCTGTTCGCCCACGTGACGGTTACGGCTCTGCGGGCTCGTGCAGGTGGCCACCAGGTCGCCGATGCCAGCGAGACCGGCAAAGGTCTGCGCCTGGCCCCCGAGCGCGATGCCGAAGCGGGTCAGCTCTGCAAGCCCACGGGTAATGACGCCAGCACGCGTGTTCTCGCCGGCACCCAGGCCATCGCCCATGCCTGCGGCAATGGCGACCACATTCTTCAGCACGCCACCCAGCTCGCAACCGATGACGTCGGTGTTGGTGTACACACGAAACATGCCCGAGCTGAACACGCTCTTCAGCGTGCGCACGATGGTCTCGTCTTCCATGGCCAGCACGCTGGCCGCCGCCTGCCCGTCAATGATCTCCTTGGCGAGATTCGGGCCAGACAGCACGCCCGGCGGATGTC
>JAUILW010000484.1 GCA_030432795.1 Gammaproteobacteria bacterium | reverse complement strand
GGCCAATCCACCACGAAGCCGACCGGCGTGGTTTGTGAGCCGGTCATGCGCACGTCATCCACCTCCGAATCCTGCAACGAAGCGCCGAGGACGATGTCCCAGTGCTCATTCGGCAGCATGATGAGCTCGAGCTCGGCGCCGCGGTTCTTCGCCTGCGCGTTCGTCACGCTGGGCACACCTTCAAGGAAAGTGAAGGCCTGATAGTCGTCGTAGTCGTAGTAGAACGCCGTCGCGTTGAAGCGCACGCGCCCATCGGCGAACTCGCTCTTCAAGCCCGCCTCAAAGGCGTGCAGCGTTTCTTCGTCGTGGCGGATGCGGTCGAGGGTGACGCTGGCGGACGGTGCGAAGTTGCCGCCTTTGATGCCGCGGTTGGCTGAGAAAAACACCAGCGCGTTGTCGCTCAGGCGCCAGTCGAGCTGCAGGCGTGCGGCGTAATCGCTGTAGTCGACCTCGTCCACGTCTGAGCCGGCTGCTGCTGCCGCGGCTGCGATGTCCACCAGCCCCGGCACGAAGATGCCATCGGTGGGTGATTGGAAGTTGGTGACGAAATCGAGCTCTTTGTCGTCCTGCGACCAGCGCACACCGGCGATCAGTGTCAGCGTATCGGTGAGGTCGAACTCCGCCTGGCCGAACACCGACCAGTTGCGCGATTCCAGAGTGTAGTCCTGCGCCACGGCTGGGTCGGTGAGCGTGGCGGGGTTGAAGCCGAGCCCTGCCGCAACACCTGCCACCGGCGCACCGCGCGTGAGCACTTCCGCATCCATATCGATGTTGAGGAAGTACACGCCCGTCTGCCAGCGCATCGTGTCCGTGGAGCCTGCGAGCCGCAGCTCCTGGGAGAACTGCGTGAAATCGGCAACGGTGGTGAACTCGATGATTGGCACCGGGATGCCGTCGCCGTCTTCGGTGTAGAACTTGTCGATATTCGCCCAGTTGGTGATCGAGGTGAGCTCAACGCCATTGTCGAACGCCCATTCGAAATCCACCGTGAGGTTGTTGATGTCACGGTCCATGTAGCCGGGGTAGTCGGCGTAGCTTTCGTGCGGCTCGGGGTGATCACCCTCGAAAACGGTGCGGCCGGCGGTATCCACCGGCGTGAAGCAGTCGAGCTGGCTCGCGCAGAAGAAGATATCCGGGGTCGCTGCGGCTGGCGCGCCGATGACACCGGTCACGAACGCCTCGAATTCCGGCGGGATGTATACCGCCGGGTCGGTGTTGCTGGCGTAGGGCAGAAAGCTGTAGCCACCGGTGGGTACGTCATCATCTTTGGAAAACTTGTAGAGCACGTCGAGCGAGCCGGACTCACCGATGTCGAACTGCAGGGCTGCGCGAATGGCGTAGCCGTCGGCGCCACCAAGATCGCCGTTGCCGTTGGGGAAGGGATTGCCCTCAGGGAACGGCTTGGACTCGATGTAACCGTCGGACTCCTCGGAGCGGATAGCCAGGCGAAAGCGGGCCGTGTCGGAGAACGAGCCGCCCACCGCGCCTTCCACGGAGAACAGACCGTACTCCCCGCCCGAGGCCTTTACGTAACCGTTGAACGCTTCATCGTCCGCGCGGCGGGTGACGTACTGAATGACGCCGCCGGTCGCGTTGCGGCCGAACAGTGTGCCTTGCGGGCCGCGCAGTACTTCGACCCGCTCCATATCGAAGAGCTGGCCGTTGATACCGTTCATGCTGGCCACGTACGCGTCGTCGATGTAGACGGCCACCGGGCCTTCCAGGTTATCGGTGAAGCTGTTCTGCGATACACCGCGAATGTTGAATGCCGTGAGCGTCGGCGACCAGGCCACCATATCGAGACCCGGCACTTGCTGGATGATCTCTGTGGTGTTGGTCATGCCGAGGGCTTCCACCTGATCACCGCTGAAGGCGGTCATGCTGATGCCCACGTCCTGAATGTTCTGCTCCCGCTTCTGCGCGGTGACGACGATCTCTTCCAGCACCGCCGCGGACACCGTCCAGGGCAGGCACAGGAGCACGGCGATCAGAAGCAGTTTGCTTGCTTGAATCATAATGCTCTCCCCTTTGTCTCTTGCCATTGTTTGGCTGCACGGCAGCCGTCCCGGTTTACCGTGCGGCCAAATAATTTCACACGTTAACTATTTGCGCAAGGGCTTGGCTTTGCCGCTTGCGCCCATTAGCCTGCCTCAAGTGCTTCGGGGAGGAGAGCGCTTTGCTACGTATAGTGTTTGCTGTGGGGCTGATGCTCTGCGTCCTTGCGGGCTGTCAGGAATCCGGGGAGCCCAAGCCATCCAATGAGACGGGAATTGCACCGCCCAGCAGGCCCAACATCCTTCTCGTGGTGCTCGACGACGTGGGCTTCAATGACCTCAGCCTCGCCGGCAGCGAGATACCCACGCCCACCCTCGACGCACTGGCCGCAGACGGCGTACTGCTCACCAGCTTTCACGTCGCCCCCAACTGCTCCCCCACCCGCGCCATGCTGCTCTCCGGCACGGACAATCACATCGCCGGCCTCGGCAACATGGCAGAGGAGCTCGCCCCCAACCAGACGGGCCAGCCCGGATACGAAGGACACCTGAACTTTCGCGTTGCCGCCCTGCCCGAGGTGCTCAAGGACGCCGGCTTCCGCACCTACCTTACGGGTAAATGGCATCTCGGCCTGACCGAGGAGACGAGCCCGGTGGCGCGCGGTTTCGAGCGCTCATTCGCCCTGCTGCAGGGCGGTGCTGGGGCGTTCGACAACATGTTGTCCATCGTCGGCCCGGACAAGGCCATGTACCGGCGGGACGGGGCACTGCTCGAATCGCTGCCGGAGGGCTTCTACTCCACCGAGTTCTACACCGACGAGATGATCCGCTACATCGACAGCGGTCGGGACGACGGGCAGCCGTTCTTCGCCTATCTCGCCTACACGGCACCCCACTGGCCACTGCAGGCGCCGGAAGCCTCCATCGCACGGCATCGGGGTGCCTACGACGACGGCTACGATGCGCTTCGAGAGCGACGGCTGGAGGCGCTGAAGGCTCGCGGGCTGGTTTCGGCTGATGTCGATGCGTTTCCGCGCTTTCCCGCGCAACC
>JAUILW010000483.1 GCA_030432795.1 Gammaproteobacteria bacterium | reverse complement strand
AAACCGTGGTCGTGCCCATCAAGCCGAGGATGCAGAGCAACGACATGGAATCGCTGAGAGATGCAGCCATCGCCGGGCACGGCATCGTTTCGCTACCCACCTACGTTGCTCGAGATGCCGTGATCGAGGGCGCACTCGAAGCCGTGCTGGCCGACTGGGTCACCCAACGCGCGGTCATCTCGCTGCTCATACCCCCTCGACGCAGCCAGCTTCCGTCGGTGCGTGCGCTGATCGACTTCCTGGTCTGCGAGTACCCCAAGCAACTCATCGGCACTCGAGAGTAGGCCATCTGCGTTGCATAAGAACGTCGCCTCAACTGGTGCACACCTCGCCGCACTGAGGTATGGTTTGGGCAGGAAGAGGAATGAGAGTCAGGGCGTGAGGACCACACCCAAACGTGCAGAGGATCTGCACACGCGCAAGAACGCAGCAATGCCAGCGCGCAACGGCAGCACATATCGCGTAGATCTGCACACGCTGCTGCACGCACACCGCGCGGAGCTACCGGAACACGCTGACGCCTTGGCGAATATCCAGCGTGTGGCAAGCAGCGGCGCCCCTTGGGGCGTGACCACTACCACCGCTGCCGCTTTTCTGCGGACCGCCACGCACAACGATGTCCTGTCATCACCCACGCCGTCGATCGACGCCGTGAACTACCTGCACGAACTGCTGGCTTTGCCGAACTGCCGTCTGCTCGACCCTTGAAGATCGATCTGCTGAGCCCTGCCAGCTTCGACGGCGGCCACCCGACTGAGCAGTACGCGTGGCTGCGTGAGCACGCACCGGTGTACTGGCACGAGGAGAACAACGGGCCGGGTTTCTGGGTGCTCAGCCGCTACGCAGAGGTGGCAGGCGTCGGCCGCGAGCCCTTCGTCTACTCCTCCGAACCTACGATCATGATTGCCGACCCGGATGCTGCGTCGCTGCCCACCCACGATGCCGAGCACAAGATGATGCTCATGATGGACCCGCCGCAGCACACACGCTTCCGCAAGATCATCAGCCGCGAGTTCACCCGCGGACCGGCGCTGGCCCTGCGGCCGCGCATCCGCCAGCTCGCCAACGAGATCATCGACCGGGTGGCGGGCGACGGCGGCTGTGAGTTCGTCTCGCAGATCGCCGGCGAGCTGCCTTCCTACGTGATCGCCGAGCTCACCGGCATCCCACTGGACGACGGACGCAAGCTTTACGGACTTACCGAGATCATTCACTCCGCAGCGGAAAGCCTGCCCGAAGGCGCGCACTTTGGCGCGGTGATGGAGATGTTCGGCTACGCGCAAACCGTGTACCGCGACAAGCTCGCGAACCCAGGAGACGACCTCGCGAGCCAGATCGTGCACGCCGAAGTAGACGGCAGGAAGCTCGATGAGATGGATTTTCAGCTCTTTTTCATGCTGCTCATCGACGCCGGCGGCGACACCACACGCAACCTGGTGGCGGGCGGGCTGCACGCGTTGATGCATCACCCGGATCAGTTGCAGACGCTGCGCGACGACCGCACCCTGCTGCCGACGGCGCGCGACGAGATGCTGCGCTGGGTGAGCCCGGTGATCTACATGCGTCGCACGGTGAAGCAGGACACGGAGCTTGCCGGTCAGCACCTGCGCGCAGGTGACAAGGTCGTGCGCTACTTCGGCGCAGCGAACCGTGATCCTGCGCAGTTCGCAGATCCGGAGCGTTTCGATATCCGCCGCACGCCTAACGAGCAGATCGCCTTCGGCACGGGCACCCACGTGTGCCTGGGCCAGCACATCGCCCGCGTGGAGATCGACTGCATGTTCGAGGTCATTCTCGACCGCCTGCACGATATCGAGCCTGCGGGTGATGTGGACTGGCTGCCATCCAACTTCATCTCAGGCATCCGCCGCATGCCGGTGACGTTTCGCGCCGCCTGACAAGCCGGCAACCGTGACCAGCAGGCTTTCCTACGTCCCCTGCTGTGCAGGCGCCGCCACTCCCACCCAGATCGGTGAGCTCCATGCCCGCTCGACGATGATCGGCTGCAGGTCTTGCCGCGGCGGCAGGCCGGCGCGTATGGCATCCCACGTCGACCATCGGCAGGTGGGATTCTGTAGCACACGCACGTAGTACACGGCGGCATCGCCAGCTTGATGTTCGGGGTCGCGCCAGTGGGTCCTCAGTTCCGCAGCACCAACATCCCGGGAGATGCTGCAATCGGTCAGATCCACGCGTGCGCCGCTGTCGGGACAGCGGTGCGTCGCAGGGTCCGGCTTGGCGCCGTTGCTGCACGCCGCATCAAAGATGCGCTCCTGGCGAATGCCATCCGCCACGTAGGATTTGATGACTTGTGCCCGCGCGAGCGGCGCATCGTCCGCATCCGCCTGCGCCCAGATGAGAAACTCCGGCTGATCGCCTTTCGACAGGAGCAGCTCAGCGCCCATCGGCACGCCGCGGGCGTACGCTTCGGAAATGAGGTTATCGTCATCGAAACCCGGCAATCCCGTGCCCGCAAAGAAACGCACCTTGATGCGCGGCCCGGACGTTGCAAACGTCTCCTTGCGGCGAAGGGCCTGAAAGATCGACTCCCGGGTATTTTCCTCCGCCCACACGCCGGCGAGGCCGGCGGCGCCGAAGCGGGTGTAGTAGTCGTCTCCGTACTGCGGCTTGCCCTCGGCATCGGTGCCCAAGGGCACCGATCCGCGCTCGTGTGGCTCATCTTCGCGGATGCCGGACTTACCCCAGAACTCGTCCTCATAACCTGCGTAGGAAGCGTTGTGCGTATCGCTGGAGCCGATAAAGCCGAACCGGAATGGGTTGAATCCCTGCTCGGCCTGCATCTTCAAGCCGTTGCCCAGCGCTTCGCGCGCGTAGCTGCCCGGCGCCTGGCTCGGCAGACGTGAGCCGATGCGGTACGGCATGATCTCGAAATCGGCGAGCTCGTCGTTGGGCGACAGCAGCGGATGGGTGTCGGATTGGCCTTTGATCTGCACGATTTCCACCACCGGCTCGTTGCGCGTGCGTGCCTGCGCGTACGCAGCATCCAGCGGTTCACCGGTGTAGCTCACGGCGCTGAACATCTCGCC
>JAUILW010000482.1 GCA_030432795.1 Gammaproteobacteria bacterium | reverse complement strand
GTGCCGTCCGTCATGCCGGAACCTTCCGGGCCGTGGCAGCCCTGGCAGTTGAGCATGTAGTTGATACGCGCGCGATCGCCGTTCGCCACGCCGGCGATGCTATCGCCGGCGAACGTTGCGCTGCTGGTCAGCAGGACCAGGCAGCAGACAATCGCGCGCAACCCGGACATCACTCGACCGCGAGACCGATGACGATGGCCGTAGAGCAGTTGTAGATGGCGCTTTGCGTGCCCAGACACCAGTTGATGTCATTGCTCTTGGGCGGCACGTACATGGGGCGGTCGCCCTCATTGCGGTTGCACAGGCAGTTGCCGCAACCCACTTTGCCGCAGCAATCGTTGTAGGAAATGACGTAGCTTTTGCCATCGGCGGGGTTCAGGCAGGTACCGATCCAGGTGATGGGCGACATCTCGGTGCCCGGCGGACAGGTATTGATGCTGCCGCCACAGCAGGAGCACAGAAAGCCGTCGATGGCGCAGTAGCGCCAGTACTCGCAGGTGGTGTCGTCACCCGGGTCGGGTACGTCCGCTGCTTTGGGTTGGCCACCGCCAGCGGCGCGTGCAACCGGCAGCAGCGGTAAGGAGGCGGCGCCAACGACGCTGCCGCCGAGAATGCCGAGCAGGCCGCGACGGGAGGTGCGGCGGGCAAAGCCGCGGCTGACCCGCTCGGTGAGTTTGTCGAGGAGACCGGGTTGATCGTTCATGCTTATCTGCCAGGTGTTACTGAGTTGGAAGGATCGTAGTTCTGCACGACGTCGCCATCCTGCGAGCGCCCGAGGTAGTCCTGAATGGAAGCTACACCCAGACGTTCGGCTTCGAACAGACTCTCGAGGTGCTCCCGGGAGTTGACGATGCCGAGCGAGGCGACCACGCCGCGTTCGTCTATGAGGACCGCGTAGGGCAGTTTACCCACACCAAACGACCGACCGACCACTTCCGATAGCGCATAGTCGAAGCGCTGCAGGCCGTTGCTGTCGATGTAGGTGCGATGCTCCTGCTCCTTGCCGCCGTCGCTGACCAGTATGATGGTGGTGTCTTTCTCCTGCGTCGCGAGGGTCTTTATCACCGGCAGCAGACTCTTGCAGATCGGGCAATCCGGGGCCAGGAAGAACAGCAGTTGCCGGCGGCCGCCGATACCTGTGATGTGCTCAGCGCCGTTCAGTGCTTCAAGGCCGATCTGCGGCGCAGCATCGCCCACTTTCAGGGCCTGATTGACCATCAGCGCCCCAGCTGGAGCGACGCGCTCATACAGCACGCCGACCTGGCGGGCGAGGGCGAACACGACGATGACGAGCGCGATAACCAGCACCCACAGAACCACCACTGCGGTGACCAGCAACGCGTTCATGTAGCGACCCCCAGCCACAACCGCTGATGGCGGCTGCGGTTTGCCAGTAACTCCTCGACGCAGTGATACAGACCGAAGGTGATCGCGGCGCTTGCGGCGCAGAACAGCACACCCCAGACATCGAGCGCAGGCCAGGAAGTGCGCACCGTGAGGGCCCAGAACGCGAGGGTGATGAGACACAGGTTGCGCGCCACAGTGAACCAGGAAACGGGGGTAGGCACATCGCCACAACCACAGTCGATGTGATGGCGTCCGCGCAGCACATTGATGGCCATCGCAAGGGCGTAGGCTGCGAGCACCAACGTCGCCAGCAGCAGTCCCAGTGGTGTGGCCAACAGGAGCGCACACACCGTGACCGCTTCCACGAGCATCAAGATCACGGAGGCAACGGTGGTCAGGCCTTCCGGCATTAGCCGGTAGGCGGCGAGGCTTGCGCGGAAGCGCACGGGATCACCCAGTTTGTGGTGCAGCGCGGTACCGAATACGCCGGCCAGTGCCCAGGAAACGGCGATGGGAAGCCAGACGGACATCAGCGTGCGCCGTGCACCAGGAATGGCGTTTGTGGTGCAACGCCGAGCGTGTGCACGAACTCGCCGACGGGAATTCGGTAGATATCCACCTGCATGTCCGCATTGGTGACAGCCAACAAGCGGTTGTCACCGCTACCGGAGGTGCCCAGCGACAAACCCCAGTTGGCGAGTTCGATGCGTGCAAGGCGCCGTTGTTTGGCAAGATCAACCACCCACACCTCGCTGCCGCCGTCTTTGTGGGTGCCTTCGCCACCCTCAGGGTTCATCAGGAAGTAGCCGAGGCCTGCGGCATCCGTGGCATAGGGCTTCATGCCGCCCGGTCGCCAGTTTCGTTCGTTCTCATCGGTGAGCCACCAGGGGGCACCGGCCTGCACCGTCTCACCGCTGACGTCCATGGGCAGTATGCGGCCCTGGAAGGTAGGGAAGTAGGCGATGCCGCCGGACATGGCGGCACCCTCGAATACGGGGTCTGCGTTGACGTCGAAGAGCACCGGCGTTTCGGAGTGGCCTTTCGCCTTGCCGTCGTCGTCCATGTGCGTGGTGCGCATGCTGCCGTTGGCACAGATGGAGGTGAAGCTGCGCTTGCCGTTGGGCACCACGAAGCCGCACCCGGGGGTGTCGATCTCGGCGACGAACTTGCGTGCCTCGAGGTCCACCACGCTCACCGATTGTGCCGGCGTGAAGTTGTAGATGAGCATGAAGCGTTCGTCGGGCGTGAGCGCCGAGGCGATGGTTTTCGGCATGCCCGAGATACGCTTGGCAGGGATTTCGATCTCCCCTGAGACTGCCAGCGTGTCGTTGGCCCAGATCGTCACGACGTCGGTTCGCTCGCCGCCGCGCGCGCCGCGGGAGTAGAACGTTTCCGCCACGTAATGTTCGTTGCGTTTGCTGCTCTGCTGGTAAAAGGCGATGAAACTTGCGGTGATCATGCCTTTGTACTGCTCTGCCGCCGTTGCCGCCAGCGGATCGACGACCAGCACCTCGCCTTCGAACATGTGAAAGAACGAGGCGTCGTGCACCATCATCCAGTGGTCCGGGTACTTCGCCGGCAGCGACTCAATGACTCCCATTGGCTCCGGCTGCAGGTCGGCGGTGGCGTTTCCGGCCAGGCTGCCGGCGATGAGAAGCGAAGCGAGGGTGCGTGTAATCATGTGTTTGCGAGTCCCAGGATGACGGCCGT
>JAUILW010000481.1 GCA_030432795.1 Gammaproteobacteria bacterium | reverse complement strand
GCGATTCCAGGGAACGCGCGATGCCCAGGGCAACGGTTGCCTCGGTGATGTCATTGCGGCTCGCTGGGACGTTGCGGGAGATGATCATCGGCGTGCGCGCGTCGTCGATCAGGGCGTTGTCTGCCTCATCGACGATGGCGAAGCACAAGCCGCGCAGCATCGGTTCCACCGGGCGCGCGGCGAACAGGCTGGCGAGTTCTGCGGGTAGCCCCTTGCGCACGTTGCCACACTGCTGGCCGTCGCGCAGATAGTCGAAGATGAGCTGCTTGTTGGAGCAGTACACGATGTCTGCTGCATAGCTATTGCGGCGCGCGTCCTCGTCCATCTCCGAAGTGACGAAGCCCACCCGCAGGCCGAACTGCCGGTACAGCTTGTGCAGGTGCCTGGCGTCGCGTTCCACCAGATAGTCGTTGGCGGTGATCACGTGCACCGGCACGCCACCCAGGGCGACCGCTGTCGCCGTGAGTGCTGCGGTGATGGTCTTGCCTTCACCGGTGGCCATTTCCACCATACTGCCGTGCATCATGCACCAGGCGGCGTAGAGCTGAGGCTCGTGCAGTTCGAAGCCGTAGGTTTCCTCCACTCGCACACACAACTGTGCAAACAGCGCGCTCACCACGTGATCTTCGAGGCCGTGCCGCACCAGCGTGCGCAGCTTGCGGATTTGCGCATCACGCTCCTCACGGCTGCGTTGACGAAGCTGCTGTTCCTCCGCCCGCAGCTTGGTCAGCAAGCTCGCGAAGCGACGCGGGGTAGGACGTTTGCGGCGCAACAGGTGCAGCCAACGGCCGAGCGTAGCATCGAGCTGGCCTTGTGCCTTGGGAACGTTACGTTCCGGGCGCTGGCCATGTGTGGCACCAGGGCGCGGTAGTGGATCGGTATCGTTCACGATGATTGGTGGCCTAGAAACGTTCGTCGCAGGTCGTCGGTAAAGCGCTGCAGCAGGCTTAGGCTTGCGCCTTCGATACGCACCTGCACATGGCTGCCCACGGGAATCTCTGAGGCACCTTCCGGCCACGCCAGCTCCAGATTGATCACCGGGTCGCGTACGGTCAGCCCCTCACCATCGGCTGCTGCTAAGTGCTCCCCGCCGCCAAAGGAGGTCAGCGCGCGGGTGGGCACATCGCGGCTCGCTTTCGGGCCTCGGCGAATGATACGGGTGCTGTGCACGGATGCTCCGTGCGCATGTTGCATGCGAACCTGCGCGCTGCTTTGCTGCGCTGGCAGCCGGTTGGCGTCTTCCTCGCGAAGCGCTGCGCGAATGCTTCGGTTGCTGGGCGGGATGACGTATCCCACCACATCGCCTTCCTGCAGATGGCGTCCGTGCAGACGTAAGCTGTCTGCCAGCACGTAACGTCCGTCGTGCGCGGCGGTGACGTTCAGCCGCTCCAGCAACGTTTGCGTGTGCTGCTGCTTGGCGGACAGACTCTCAAGACGGTGCCTGAACTTCTGTTCCTCTACCCGATCTTCGAGGCGGCTGGCAGCGAGCTCTGCCTGCAGTTCATCGATCTGAGCCTGCAACACGTCGGCGTCCAGCTGCAGATCGTCATTCACGCATCGAAAGAGTGACGCATCCGCCTGCACGAGATCGTCCGGTTGCGCGATCTCGGCGACCACCTCACAGTCATATGGCGCCCGGATGATGGCGTTATCCGGCAGCCAGACAACCCCTTGCGCATGCACGCGGCTGGTCGTGGGCGTGAAGCCTACGATGACTGCGACGGCGGCGATCGCCGCCGGGACGACAACTCGGTGGAGGCTGGAAACTTCAGTGCGCTGAAGAAAAACGCCAAACGAGACGAGCGGTCGCAACAGGACCGTCCAGGCGACCCATCCTGCCAGGAGCACGCCGAAGAAGAAGTAGGAATCGCTCAACGCAACAGCGATGCCAGCCATCAGCGCGACCCGGTAGCATGTGGAGAGTACGCCGTATGTGGCGATCCACGCCCGCTCCCGACGGTCGGCGTAGCGTTCCTGAGATGGTGCGAGCCCGAATAGTCGATGCTTACCCAGATCCAGCCAGTAGCGACGGCTGCGATCTGAGAGATTGGGGATCTCCAGGAGATCGGCGAGTATGAAGTACCCGTCAAACTTCAGCAGGGGGTTGCCGTTGAACAGAAGCGTCGATATACCGCCGATGAGCATGACGATAAGTGAAATGTCGTGCAGCATCCCGGGCGCTGTGGTGGCCCAGATGATGGCTGCGATGGCAGACGCCGCAAGCTCCACCAGAATACCTGCAGCGCTCACGCTGATACGCGTCGTCTTATCAGGACATGCCGAAGCGGCGGATGCATCCACGTACGGCAGAGGGAGCAGCACCATCAGCGCCACGCCCATCTCGTGCACCTCGCCACCGGCGCGCTTCACCATCATCGCGTGGGCAAATTCGTGCACGAGTTTGATCAGTGGGTACAGGCACAGATAGATCGCAACGTTATGCGCGGCAAACGGCTCGAAGGCGGCGAACTCGCGGCTGAGTTGTGGCCAGAGAGGCGACACGACAAACGCCGCGCTCGCCATCAGCGCTAACCAGGCGATCCACGCACCGGTGCCGGTTAGCGGTTTCCACCAGCGGCTCGTGCGGTCGAGCAGGGCGTTCGGGTCGAACAGGAAGAAGCGCATGTACAAAGGATTGAGAAACCGCTCCTTGCGTTTTTTACGCGCTTGCTCCTCGCGCTGCGCGAACAGATGTTCGGCGCTCTGTTTTCGATCGGTTGTCAGCAGCTGAGCTTCGTACAGTGCGGCGAGAAGGCTGATCAGATCCGACTGCGATGCCGCGTCGTCTCCGTGCCGTTCGAGGCTCTGTTCCCACACGGATTCGACGGTGGTGCGCCCATCGAGCAGCTCCAGTAAGCGGTAGCTTTCGTCGTCCAGGCGATGGTGGGTGCTGGTGGAGGGCCTGTGCAATACCCACCAGGTGTTGTTGCGTAGCACCTGGCGTGTGGCGATGACGTCGTTGGCCAGATGCGGCATGAGGTTGCGCACGCGGTACCAGTGCTGGCTGAACAGTGGTGAGCTCATCCGAACCATTCCCACCAGCTTTGTGCAAACCAGCG
>JAUILW010000480.1 GCA_030432795.1 Gammaproteobacteria bacterium | reverse complement strand
ACCGCTCTCGGACAATGGGTGCCTTCCGGGCCCCACCACTGCGCGACCAGGGTGGGATCCGTAAAACAATCGAACAGAAACTGCGGTGATGCGCGAAAACGCCGGGTGAGCTTCAGGTGGTGGTCGTTCGTGCAGACCGTATCTCCGTCGCACGGTTCAGTCATGACGCAATGCCTCCGGTTGCGATGTCACGAAGCGGTCGAGGGCATCGAGCTGCCCTGTCCAGAATTTCTCATAGCGCGCCACCCAGCCACCCACGGCGCGGATGCCTTCGGGATTGAGGCGGCATCGATGGTTGCGGCCTTCGAGCGTGCGCTGGATGAGGTTGGCGTGCTCAAGCACCTTCAGGTGCCGGGAGATGCTGGGTGTTTTCATGTCATAAGGCGCGGCGATCTCGCCCACCGTCAGGTCGCCCTGCATCAGACGGTCGACGATGGCGCGACGCACGGGATGGGCAAGGGCAGCGAGGGCGTGATCGACGGCGGTGGCAGTGGGAAGCATGCGTTGGTTGCCTAAAAACTTAGATCGGATGCTAACAGTTAGCAAAAGTGCTATCAATCGGCTGGCAGCTCATCAGTGAGGAACAACCCGCAGCATTTGGAGTTATTGGAGCCAGGTCAGCCTTTCAGGAAACCGCTTTTCATCGGGTCCAGGTCCGGCCGCGACATTCTGAAGCTGCGCTCGAGCACCGCGTACTCGTCGTAGCCCATGCGTGTGAGGATGTTCATTGCGGCGGTGTCTACCCGGCCTTCGTTGATGTAGCGGTCGTCGATGTAGATGCCTACCACCTCGCCGAACACCATGGTGTAGCGATGCTCGCCGCCGCGGTGGCGCACACGGCGGGTCTCCACCAGCACGCATTCGAGCGCAGCCGGTGCCGCAGCAACCCGGGGCGGCGCCACTCGGGTGGAAGCGGTCATGTCGATGCCGGCAACCTCCGGTTCGCTGACATTGCGCGGCAGACTGGCAGAGGTGTTGTTCATCGCGTCTGCCAGGGCGTTAGGCACGATGTTGCATACGAACTCGCCGCACTCGACGACGTTGCTTTCCGTGTCCTTACGCAGATCGCCGCCATCGGGGCTGGGGGATGCGCTGAACATGACGATGTCGGGCATGTCCGCCACCGCCTGAAAGTAGCTGTACGGGGCCAGATTGACACGGCCGTCGGCCATCAGCGTGGTCACCCAGCCGATCGGCCGGGGCGCCACCAGCGCCTTGAAGGGGTTCCAGGGCAGGCCGCCCTCACCGCCGCCCTGAAGGCGTGCCTGGCTGTCGTAGTACATGAACTGCTCCCAGAATTGCCGGGTCGATGATACGGGCCGTCCGTTCGAGCTGTCGAATGCGGAACCAATTCAAACGTGTGATAAGTTGAGCGCTCCTGTGGGAGGTGAGCATGGACAGGCGACGTTTTCTGATGATGAGCGGCTTGCTGCCGGCGGGGTTGGCCGGCAGCGGTTGCGCGGTGCGCATGCAGGTGGGTGCTTCCGCCGCGGTTGGTGAGAATCCATTCCAGCATGGGGTTGCCAGCGGTGATCCATTGCCGGACCGGGTGATTCTCTGGACACGTGTGAGCCCCGTTTTGCCGGCGGATGGTTCGTCCGCTCCGGATATTTCAGTGGAATGGTGGATCGGTGCGCGTGAAGACGGCCGTTCGCCGCTCCGTACCGGGCGCGCGTCAGCCGAAGCCGCGCGTGACTTCACGGTGAAGGTCGACGCAGCGGGGCTCGAGCCGGGTCAGCGCTATTACTATGGCTTCACCGCAGCCGGACATGCATCCCGCGTGGGGCGCACCCGCACTGCTCCAGCGGGTGCCGTTGAACGGCTGCGCTTCGCCGTGACCTCCTGTGCCAACTACCCACAAGGATACTTCAACGCCTACCGGGAGATCGCCGACACAGACGATCTGCAGGCGGTGCTCAGCCTCGGCGACTACATCTACGAATACGGCAACGGTACCTACGGCGATGGCGCAGCGATCGGTCGCGTGCCGCAGCCGGTGCACGAGATCATCACGCTGCGTGACTACCGACTGCGTCATGCGCAACACAAGGCAGAAACCGATCTGCAGGATGCGCACGCGCAGCATCCCTGGATCGTGGTGTGGGACGACCACGAAAGCGCCAACAACGCCTGGAACGGCGGCGCTGAAAATCACGATGACAGCGAGGGCAGCTGGAGCGAGCGACGCGCCGCAGCGGTGCAGGCCTACTACGAGTGGATGCCCATCCGCGAAGTGCCCACGGGGCTGTACCGCAGCTTCCGCTTCGGCGAGCTGGCGGACCTCGTGATGCTCGACACTCGCCTCGAGGGCCGCGACGAGCAAGGGGCGGCCGACGACGTGACGCTAGCGACTGCGCCAGAGCGCCAGCTGCTGGGCCCCATTCAGGAAGCCAACTTCTTCGCCCATCTCACATCCACCCAGCAGGCGGGTGTGCGCTGGAAGCTGGTGGGCCAGCAGGTGGTGTTCGCGCCCTGGACCGATGGCAAATCGCCGTTCAATCCCGACAGCTGGGACGGCTACCGCGCCGCCCGGCAACGGGTGCTGGAACACATTGACGCACACGCAGTGAGCGATGTGGTGATCCTCACAGGTGATGTGCACAGCGCCTGGGGCATGGAGGTACCGACAACGCTTGATGGTGATGATTCATTAGCTATCGAGCTGGTCGCCCCCGCGGTGAGCTCTCCACCCATCGGGCAGGCTTCCGAGTCGCTGCGCAAGATGGTGGAGAACGCACCAGCCCAGCGCGGCCACGTGAAATTCGCCGATGGTATGAACAACGGCTACGTGCTGGTGGATCTCGACGCGCAGCGTGCGCGTGCCGAGTGGCGCTTTACCGGGCCGAGGGACGTGCGCACATCGGTCAGTACGCTGGGTGCGGCGCTGGAGAGCCGCTCCGGCAGCAGCCGGCTGAGTTAGCATCGTGCTCGAACGGCGGGGTGGTTATCTGCGGCTGCGGCAGGAGCCCGCGCCTGAGGCGAGCGTTGCGCTCGAAGCGCAGGGCTACGCGGTGCTGCGCGGTGTGTTCACAAGCTCCGAAGTGAACCGCATGCACCGGGCGTTTGCCGCC
>JAUILW010000020.1 GCA_030432795.1 Gammaproteobacteria bacterium | reverse complement strand
GCATCGGCTGCAGCTTTGCGCTGACCGCGTTCGGCGTGCAGATGCCGAAAGGCAAAACCATCATCCACGCCACGCTCGACCCGCAGGACATCAACAAGGACGTACCGGTGCAGCACGCACTGGTGGGCGATGCGCAATTGAGCCTCGGCATGCTGCTCGGCGCCATGCACGGATACGATCGCGGTCCGGCCGAAGCCCGCGCTGGTGAGCCGGAGCGCATTCAGGCGCTACGCGAAGAATGGCGCGCTGAATGGGCAGACAAGCTCGACAGCACCGCTACCCCCATCAATCCGTACCGTGTGATCAAAGAGCTGGACGCGCTGGTAGACAAGGCAAACACCATCATCACCCACGATGCCGGCAGCCCACGTGATCAGATCACGCCGTTCTGGACCGCCACCACGCCGCTGTCCTACATCGGTTGGGGCAAGACTACCCAGCTCGGCTACGGACTCGGGCTTGCCATGGGCGCGAAGCTCGCACATCCCGATAAGCTCTGCATCAACGTGTGGGGTGATGCTGCCATAGGCTTCACCGGCATGGACTTCGAAACCGCCGCACGCGAGCGCATACCCATCCTGTCGATCCTGTTCAACAACTTCTCCATGGCGATCGAGCTGCCGATCATGCGGATCTCCACCGAGAAGTACCGCTCCACGGACATCTCCGGCAACTACGCCGACATGGCCAAGGCGTTCGGTGGCTACGGCGAACGGGTGGAAGATCCAGCGCAGATCGTTGCCGCGCTCGAGCGCGGTATCGCCGCAACCCAGGCCGGCCAGCCGGCATTGCTGGAGTTCATCACCGCACAGGAGATCGACACCTCCAGCGGCTGATCAGCGGTATTTCAGCTTCGTTGCAGGCGAAAAACAGAAGCGCTTGAAGCGGCGTCACTGCGCGCGCGAAAGCCCTCGACGATTTCCGGGTAGTCCGGTTCGTACTTGGCGAGCCACGCCTCGAGAATTGCTTCCCGGCCTTCGGTCACCGGCACGGCCTGCACCGCGTAGGTGTTGTCACCGATGCGCAGCTGCACTGGCGATGTGGCGCCGATTTTCTGCACCCAACCGCTGGCGGGGTCGCCCACCACGTGCAGCTCGCCGTCATGCTCCGCTACCCAGATGATGACCACGCGGGGCAAACCACCCGGCACCTTAAGACGTATCTCGTGAACGTTGGCGGTGTCCGGCCAGGACGCAGGAGGAGTTGTATCCGTGCCACCGATGAAGATGCCGGGCATCGGCCCGATGGGAGCCGCAACGGCGAGCGCAGCGGCCACCACGACCACTACGCCAAGCAGTATCTTCAGGATTTTCATCTCGTCGCTCCCTGTGCTCCAGAATGTAACATGACCATCGAGGCCTTCCGCGTGCGTGGGTTGCCGATGTAGAGCACATCACCCTCCGCTCGGCGCACCGCCAGAACCGCTTCCCGATCGCCGGCCAGGTTTACCACTTCATCGCACGCGAGGTCTTGCGCCGCAGCAAACTCCAGCAGCAGTTCACCAACCGAGTACAGGTGCATGGGCAGCAGCGTGGCAGCGAACAACCCACGTTCGCCACAGGTGCCCACAAGCGCGCGGAAGTACGGCGTGCGCTGCAGGTCGCGGGGGGCGATATCCAGCTGTCCCGCCTCCACCACCCCGGGTCCGGCCTGCAGAGCCGAAGGGAACAAGCCCCGTTCAAACTTCAGATGATCCACCACGCCGAGTCGATGATCGTCCACCCCCAGCACCCGGGTGTAGCCATGCCGCTGAATCTTGCTCACCGAACGCCCGTCGATCTGCAGCAGCCCCACCGGCGTGAGTGCATTGAGCTCGGTGACGAACCCGCTGCCAAGCACGAGCACGCGCGCCGCATCCGCCATAAGCAGCTCGGTACTGACCCCCGTCGGGTAACGGTCGATGCCGGCAATGCCTGCCTCGAGCTGCGCCAGATCCGCCACCACCACCGCCAGCTCACCTCTCGGATCCACCACGTGATGCACTTCGATCCCGGGTGCAAAGGCGTCGGCAAGCAAAGGCCGAAACGCCTCCACCCCAAGGCTCAACGCGCCCCGTTCATCGAGCACGCCGCCCTGGAAAGATGCGGCTTGTTCCTCCGGCTGCGGCGGATCACCGCAAGCTGCCAGCACCGCCAGCGCCAGAACGGCTAGGATCTTGTTCAACGATGGCATCCTCCTGGCCGCGGAGTGTATCAGCTCAGCCGACACCGGGCGCATTGACCGCGAGCCCGCTTCTGCGTTGTCATTGCGCCCTTTGCATCCAGGGGAGAAACGTATGAGCGACTATCCGCTACCCAACAATGCCTGCGACCTGACCGGCCAGGTTGCCCTCGTTACCGGCACCACCTCAGGCCTCGGTTGGCGCTTCGCCCGAGTGCTGGCAGCTGCCGGCGCCAAGGTGGCGCTCACCGGCCGCCGCCGTGAGCGCCTGGAAGAGTTGGCCGAAGTCATCGAGAAGAACGGCGGCACCTGCGCCGCCTTCACCCTCGATATGACGCACAACGACGATATCGCGCGTGTGGTGGACGAAACCGTCTCCACCCTGGGCACACCGACGATACTCGTCAACAACGCCGGCATCCCGGACGCGCAGCGTGCCCACAAGATGTCCAACGAGCTGATCGACGCGGTGTTCGATACCAACCTGCGCGGCCCGTTCGTGCTGTCCTGCGAAGTGGCACGCCACCTCATCGACGCCAAACTACCGGGCCGTATGGTGAACATTTCCAGCATCGGCGGCTTCAACTACGCCGGCAATGGCGCCGCACTCTACTCCATCACCAAGGCCGGGATCGCGCGCATGACCGAGTGCCTGGCGGTGGAGTGGGCGCGCTACAACATCAACGTCAACGGCATCGCGCCTGGGGCCTTCCACTCGGAAATGATGGACGGCATGGTGAGCCGCATCGGCGACATCGCCAAACACTTCCCGCGCGGACGCATCTGCGATCCGGCGCTTATGGACAGCACCCTGCTCTATCTGGTGTCGCCCGCAAGTGAGGCGGTTACCGGTACGGTGATCAAGATCGACGACGGTCAGGGGCCACGCTAGGGGATTTTTCGCACGAGGGGATTGTCGCGCCACGGTTTCGAACCCGTGGAGACGGCATCCCCTGCAACGAAGTGGGCAGAAGCCGCCCGGCGAAAGCCATCGCTGCGGTTGCGGCCGGAGCCATGCAGCAGCAAAGGGTGAAAAAACAGCGTGTCGCCGGGCTCGAGTTCCACATACTCGCGCTGGCTCACGTCCACATCCAGCGCCGCGTAGAAACCGTGGTTGACGTACTCCCAGTCCGGGTAGCCATGCTCAAGCAGGCCGCCTTTGTGGGAGCCCGGTAACACCGCAAGGCAACCCGTCTGCCGCGTTGCCATCCGCAGGGCGGTCCACGTGCCAACGATCTTCTCCGCCGGCCGGATACGGTAGTAGCGCAGGTCCTGGTGGAACGGATGCCGCCCATCCACTCCCGGCGGCTTGTTGAAGACGTTGGTGGAAATGGAGAACACCTCCTCCCCCAGCAGACTGTGCAGACAGGCGGCCATCTGCGCATGCGTGCAATAGCCGAACAACACGTCGTCCGCTTCGAAGGAGAAGAGCTTGTTCACAGCGTGCAGCGTGCTGGCCGGAGCGACCGCGCCTTTGGCGACCATGACGTCGCGCATGATCTGCATGGGCGGTCCCGGTGGGTCAGCAACGAGTTCGGCAAACCGTGCATCGAATGTGGCCACGGTGTCAGCATCGAACAGGGCGCGGCGCACGACGAACCCCTGTTTCTCATAGTGCTGTAACTCTGCCTCTGTCAGCCCTTCGGACACGTCCCTACCCCGATTGCCTGCTCACGCACAATGGTACTCCCGGGCCGCGGTTAGTACAGCGGCTGCACCGATGCAATGCACCGAGATTTGCCTACCACTTACCTGACCGCACGCCTTGTCTTCGCGTGTGCTGCCGCCTATGGTCGTACCTTTGGACAACACTAGGGAATGGGGACCATGAATCTGCGAAGAGTGCTGGCGGGCATCGTCACTTTCACGCTGGGATCCGCCGCTTGGGCGGAACTGCCGGAAGGCATCGTGCTGGACCACGGCTTCACGTTTTTCGAGGTAGACAGCAAAGTCGATCACAAGGACGGCACACCGATCGATCTCGGCTTCACGCTCAAGCCGGGCATCCGCTTCGTCGGCGAAACGCCGGATCACAGCGCCGTCAAGGTGGTGGTCAAACGCGACGGTGACGTGGTCGCCGAAAAGCGCACCGAGGGCAGCCGATCATTCGGCCCCCTGGGCCGCAAGATCTACCCGGTAAACCCCACGCCGTTGGCGTCGATGAAGATCGTACCCGGCTCCGTGCAGAGCGAAACGCCGGTGATTCAGGGTACTGGCGAGTTCGAAGTGGACGTCAGCTACGTCGATGGCGCCACCGGCAAGGAGCACTTCGCTCATACCTACACGATAGAAGTCGGCCGCGTACAGCGGGTTCGCGGGCCGGCCACCCTGCCCCAGGCAGACACGCCACACTACTACGTTTCACGGCACCAGGAAGCCCTGACCACCATCCTCACTGGCACCAACAACTACATCGGCAGCTACGGCCAGGGCTCGGGCTGGGAGAAAGTGCCGGAACACGGCGGCAGGTACCAACTGTTCTGGAACGTGTCGCCTGAAGAGTACTCCTGGGGCGGGCCAAGCCTCGAGGCATACCTTCGCTGCACCGTGGACGGCAAGCCTTTGACCTGGGGTAACCCGGAGTATTCACAGTTCGAGCAGCTCAATGCCGCGGGTAGCCTGGATGAAATCTCCACCAATACCGAGCGCAAGCTGCAGGTGGTGCACAGCGACAGAAACTCCCTGGACTACCGGCGCGGCAACCCCTACAAGGAGTACCTCACCTGGCACCTCATGCGCACCATTCTGCCCCTGAACGGCGTACGGCACGCGCAAGACACGGCACTCGCCAGCAACACCGGCAAATGGGAATGCCAATTTGTGGACAACGGAGAAGTGCTGCGCGTGTTCCGCTGGGAGGTAGATGGCAACGGCAAGCTGGTACCGCATGGTGAGCAGGCGGAAGGCCTGACCCTCGGGCCCGACACCATCCTGGTGGAAACCGAGATTCCCGCCAAAGGCTCCAGCATGGACGGACGGCTGGTACCCGATGCGGTGCAAGCCGGCGGCTTCTACGGATGGAAGTGGCAGACCCGCAGCATGCGCAAGCTTGCGGACAGCGTTCCCGCAGTGGGCCGACCGGTGCCGGTCGCCTCCGCACCCGAATTCGTTCCCGCCCCGGACAAGGGCCCTTCCCCGCAGGAGCTGGCCAAAGCGCAACGTGAGGCGGATGCCGCTGCGGCCCGTGAGGAGCGCGAGGCCAGTAACGCGGCCCGCGACGCCCAACGCAAGCAGGAAGCCGCCGATGCGGCCGCCGCAGCGCAGCTGCAGGAGGAAGAGAACGAACGCGTACGCCAGAAGGCGTATGAGGAAGCGCACGCCAAAACCATGGCGGAGGTGGAACAAACCATGCAGCGCGCTCAGGAAGGCATGCAGGCAGCACAGAACGAGGCGGAATCCGGGGGATTGCATGGTCTTTTGCGCCTGCTGCTCGGAGCCGTACTGCTTGTCGTGGGTGTGGTGCTCAACGGCGAGGCGTTGAAGCGCATGGTGGCACCGCTGGCCGGCGTCGTGGACGCCCTGCAGAGCAACGGAACCATCATCGGCTTCGTTACCATTGGTGTGGCTGTCGTGGATCTTTTACTGGATCTCGGCGCGTTGCGGCCAATCATCGGTGACGGTCTGGCACAACTCGCCGCGCTCGCGGGAGGCGCGCTGGCCTCACGCTCGGCGCTCGGCGGGCTTGGTGAGAAGGTCGCAAGTCTTGAAGGACAGGCACCACTGGTGGGCTGGGCATGCCTGGCACTCGGAGTGGTGCACCTGATCATGGGTGGTGCACCGCTGGTGTAGCGCCGATACTCCGCGGCGCAGCACTCCGAGTGCGGCGCCGCGGACAACGGCTACTTTTCTAAAGTGGCTTCTGCGGCTGCAATTGCCGCGAATTCTTCTTCCGGTGCCTGGGCGACCAGGCGATGCCGGCTGTAGAACACGAAGTAGGCAATGAGAACCGCGTAGAACACCGCGGAGAGGAGTGCTGCCTGCAGGTTCACCAGAAACGTTGAAACAAACGCAACCACTGCGAGCACACACGCAACCGCAGATGTGAACACGCCGCCCGGCGTACGATACGGACGGGGCAACTCGGGCTCGCGAAACCGCAGCAGCACGTGCGACAAGGTCATCAACGCGTAGGAAATCGTGGCGCCGAACACCGCCATGGCAATCATGAGATCGCCCTCCCCCGTCAGGGAAAATAGAAAGCCGATCAATCCCGGCACGATCAGCGCGAGCGTTGGCGCTTTTCTGGCGCTGGTTACGGACAGCACGCGCGGCAGGTAACCGGCGCGGGACAGCGCGAACACCTGCCGGGAGTACGCATAGATGATGGAGAAAAAGCTAGCGATCAACCCAGCCAGGCCCACCGCATTGACGAACACCGCAGCGTTCGAGTCTTCCCCGTACACCGCCTGCAACGCGCCAACCAACGGCGCGCCATGGTCCTGCATAGCCTGCGCTCCGGCACCCCCAGGGGCCAGCAGGAGCACTGCAGCACCGAGCACCAGGAGCACCAGCATGGCCGAGATGATGCCGCGCGGCATGTCCCGGCCGGGATCTTTCGACTCCTCTGCCGCCAGCGGCACCCCTTCAACCGCGAGGAACAACCACATAGCGAAGGGCAACGCCGCCCAGATGCCAAGATACCCCTGCGGCAGAAAGGCGCTTGCGCCCCAGGCTGCGTCGTTGACCGCAATGTCGAAGAGGTTCGCCAGTTCAAAGTGTGGCGCCATCCCAACCACGAAAACCACGAGGGCGAGCACCGCAATCGCGGTGATGACCAGCATGATCTTCAGCGCCTCGCCCACGCCCCACAGATGGATGCCGACAAACACCGCGTAGAACGCCGCGTAGACGACGGGGCCGTCCACACCGAACAGCTCCTGGCAGTAGGCGCCAATGAACACGGCAATGGCCGCTGGTGCGAACATGTATTCCAGCAGGATCGCCGTGCCGGTGAGAAAACCACCAGCAGGGCCCATCGCTCTGCGCGCGAAACTGTATCCTCCGCCCGCCGTGGGCAGGCTGGCAGACAGCTCCGCAAGCGACAGCACCATGCACGTATACATCGTTCCCATAATGAGCGTGGCGATGAGCATGCCGCCAAAACCGCCCTCAGCGAGGCCAAAGTTCCAGCCCGCAAAGTCTCCGGAGATGACGTACGACACGCCGAGGCCGGCAAGCAGCACCCAGCCCGCGGCCCCGCGTCGGAGCTGTCGCCTGTCGAGATAGGCGTGCGTTACGGATTCATAGCGAACGTTCTTCTCCGCCATGCGCTCTCTCCCCTGACCTTCTCCCGCGGTGAGATTGCCTCCTTCCTCGAGCGCATGTCCAGCGCTGACGAAGATGTGTTAGCTTTTCCGCCTCCCGAGCCTGAGCCTTGCCCATGAACGCCGCCGAAGTGACCACCGCCGCCGACGCCCGACGCATCGTCGAGGAACGGCAACTCACCCACGTCAAAGTGGGCCTCTTCGACAACGACGGCATCCTGCGCGGCAAGTACATGAGCCGGGACAAGTTCTTCTCTGCACTCGACGCAGGCTTCGCCTTCTGCGACGTGGTGCTGGGATGGGATTCCAACGATCAGCTCTACGAAAACGTCGGCGTCTCCTTCACAGGCTGGCACACGGGCTACCCGGATGCGCCGGTGCGCATCATTCCGGAGAGCTGCAGGGACATCGCTTTCGAACCCGGCATGCTGTTGTTCCTGTGTGAGTTTGACGGCGATGCAGCAGCTGTATGTCCCCGCAACCTGCTCAAGCGGGTGCTCAGCAAAGCACAGGACATGGGCTTCGACGTAGCCGCGGCGTTCGAGTACGAATTCTTCCTGTTCGATGAAACCCCGCATTCGGCCCGGGCAAAGGGCTATCGCGACCTCACACCTTTCACACCGGGTTTCTTCGGTTACTCGGTGCTGCGCAACTCCGTGCATGCCGAGCTCTACCAGGAACTGCTCGACATGTGCGAGACCATGGCGTTTCCGCTGGAAGGATTGCACACGGAAACCGGCCCCGGCGTGCTCGAGGCGGCAATCACCGTGGACGACGCCATGCATGCAGCCGACAAGGCAGCGCTCTTCAAGACCTTTACCAAAGTGTGGGCGCAACGCCAGCAGCTCATGGCAACGTTTATGGCGAAGTGGTCCAACGCCTATCCCGGCCAGTCCGGGCACATGCACATGTCCCTGCGCCATCGCGCCGATGGTCGCGCGGCATTCCATGAGGACGGCGCCGAGCACAACATGAGTGTGGTGCAACGCCAGTTCGTCGCGGGCCAGCAGGCGCTGATGCCCGAACTCGTGGTGATGCTGGCGCAGACCGTCAATGCCTACTCCCGCATGGTGCCCGGCTACTGGGCGCCTACCCATGCCACGTGGAGCGTGGAAAATCGCACCACATCCCTGCGCGTGATTCCCGGCTCCGCAAAATCCCAGCGCGTAGAGCATCGCCTCGGCTCGGCAGACGCCAACCCCTACATCGCACTCGCCGCAGCGATAGCCTCAGGCCTTTACGGCATCGAGCAGCAGCTCACGCCCGACCCCATGGTGCACGGCAATGCGTATGAACAGAAACATCCAGCGCACCAGGCACTACCGCTGACGCTGGACGAAGCGGCTGGCAGGCTACGTGAGTCGCCGGTAGCGCGCGCGCTTTTCGGCGACGCTTTCGTCGATCATTATTCGGCTACGCGCCAGTGGGAAGCCGCGGAATACCGCAAGCACATCACCGACTGGGAACTGGCGCGGTACTTCGAAATCATCTGAGGAAGCGGCGTGTCTACACTGCAGGCCGACTGGAACTACCCCACACGCATGCACACGGGGGCCGGCCGCCTCGGCGAGCTGGGGCAGATCTGCGCGCGCCATGGCATACGCACACCGCTACTGGTTACCGATCCCGGCCTGGTGGACATCGGCATCGCGCATCGCGCGCAGGACGTGCTAACCGCAGCGGGCATTGCGTGCGCTGTGTTCAGTGACGTCCGCGGCAACCCCACCGGCGCCAACGTCGAAGCCTGCGTGCAGAGGTTCCGCGAAGGCCGCCACGACGGCGTCATCGCCTTAGGCGGCGGCTCGGCATTGGACGTAGGTAAAGCCGTAGCGCTGCTCTCCGGCCAGAGCCGCCCGTTGTGGGACTTCGAGGACGCCGGCGACAACTGGACGCGCGTTCGCGAAGACGGCGTAGCACCCACCATCGCCATCCCCACGACCGCCGGCACGGGCTCGGAAGTCGGCCGTGCTTCGGTCATCACCGACACTGAACGCCAGGTAAAGAAGATCATCTTCCACCCGAAGATGCTGCCGGTGGCTGTCATTCTCGATGCGGCGCTCACCGTCGGCCTGCCCCCGCACATCACCGCCGCCACCGGCATGGACGCGTTGTCCCACAGCCTGGAAGCGTACTGTGCACCGGGCTTCCATCCGATGGCAGATGGCATCAGTGTGGAAGGCATTCGCCTGGTAGCGCACTGGCTACCCAGGGCAGTACGCGACGGTACAGATATCGAAGCGCGTACGCACATGCTCGTGGCCTCGAGCATGGGCGCGACGGCGTTTCAGAAGGGGCTCGGCGGCATGCACGCACTGGCACATTCTCTGGGCGCGCTCTATGACGCGCACCACGGCCTGCTCAACGCCATCCTCATGCCGTATGTGCTCATCGCCAACCGCTCCGCCATCAGCCCACGCATAGAGCACCTCACCCGCTGCCTGCAGCTGCAGCGGCACGACTTTCACGGATTTCTCGATTGGGTGCTTGGGTTACGCGAGTCTCTCCGCGTCGCCCATACGCTCGCTGCCATCGACATTGGCGAGGCGGATGCGCAAACGGTCGGCCGCATGGCAGCCGTTGACCCGTCTGCCGGAGGTAACCCCCTGCCGTTCGATGCGACGGCCTACGAACGCATATTCAAGCGTGCCGTGCAGGGCGTGCTGTAGCGGCGCTCCGTTCGCTCCACGCGCATCGCGCCGTCTCACGAGCAAGGCCGGCTTCCAACCAGCGCAGCAAGGGACGCCACCGGCGCATTTCGATCTGCGCGTCTGGCAATGGCAACTCGTGCAGGCCCACCCCGCGCTCTGCCGCCTGCAGATAGAGGTTAGAGTCATTCAGCACGGTCACTATGGGGATACGCAGCGCGCTGAGAAAACGCACGAGCGCCGGGCAAACCGAGGAATCCGGGCGGTGCCGGTTTGCGACTACAGCGATTCGCACCCGCTGCTCTCTCGCCTTACCAACGAGCATCAGCTCCTGAACGAATCGCGCGGTAGCGCGGCTGTCGAGGGGGGATGGGCCCACCGGAATGATCAGACTATCCACGCAGCGCACGATCTCCTGGAGGCTGCTGCCGCACAGGCCGGCCGGCGTATCCAGGATGATCCTGCGCGTGTTCTCCGGCGCACGCAGCTGCCAGGTGCGGGTAGTACCCGCGTCAGGCTTGCGGGCTGCGGTGACGGCAGCGATCGGCGTACTGCACGACGGACGCTCACCCGCCCAGGTCGCGAGAGACTCCTGAGGATCGAAATCGTAAACGGTCGTGGGTATCCGGCAGGACTGGTAGTAGGCCGCAAGATTCATGGCAATCGTGCTCTTGCCGGTACCACCCTTCGAGTTGACCAGCGCGATGCGCTTCGCCTTGCGGCCTGCGTGTGCCGGCAGTGCCATTCGATTCCCTAGCATGTCGGGGGAACTCTCAAGATCGTCCTGGTGTTCGCTGTCGGGAAAGCCGGGTAGTGTATGCACTGACGCAGGCTGATTTGGGTCCGCTTGGTGATCGACTTGTAAGCAAGATGTCGTTGATCCAACGCCGCAGCACGAGTGGTGGGTCGCCCTTGTAAGGAGAGAATATGCTCACGAAAGCATGCGCGTTGTCGGGGCTGCTGTTCATAGCAGCCAGTGCCTACGCGGATAAAAGGCCAAACTTCATCTTCGTGCTCACCGATGATCAGCGCTATGACGAGGTGGGTTTTCTCAACCCCATCCTCAACACCCCCAACATGGACGCCCTGGCGTCGGAGGGCGTGTACTTTCGGAACGCTTTCGTCACCACCTCCCTGTGCTCCCCCAGCCGCGCCAGCATTCTCACCGGCCAGATGATGCACAACCACGGCGTCATCGATAACAACCGCCCCCTGCCGCCGGGGCTGGAGCTCTTTCCCGAACGGTTGCGAGCGCAGGGATATCAGACGGCCTTTCTCGGCAAATGGCACATGGGCGGTGAACTCGCAGCACCGCGCCCCGAGTTCGACTATTGGGTGAGCTTCCCTGGCCAGGGCACCTACTACCCGCAGACAGCGTTCGGCACGACCACCATGCTCACAGTGAACGGTACCCAGGTACCGCAGAAAGGCTACATCACAGACGAGCTCACGGACTATGCGATGGACTTTCTGAACAGCCGCGACCAGGACAAGCCCTTTTTCCTCTATCTTTCTCACAAAGCGGTACACGCTACCTTCGAACCCGCGCGGCGACATGAAAATCAGTACGCTGACGCCGCCATCAAACTCGGCGAGGCGCCACCCGCAGACGCCGACGTGCCCATGTGGGTGCGCAACCAGCGCAACAGCTGGCACGGCGATGAGTTCCCTTACCATAGCGACCTGCCACTGGCAGAGTTCAAGCGGGAGTACCACCGTACACTGAGTGCGGTGGACGACAGCCTGGGGCGCCTCTTGGCATGGCTGGCTCAAGAGGGGCTGGAGAACGACACGGTGGTCGTGCTCATGGGCGACAACGGCTTCCTGTTCGGCGAGCACGGTCTCATCGACAAACGCAACGCCTACGAAGAATCCATGCGCGTTCCGTTGCTGGTGCAGGCGCCGGGACGATATGCGCGTGGGCAGGTAGTGGATGCGCTGGTGGCCAACATCGATATCGCGCCTACGCTCCTTGCCCTGGCCGGCGCCCCGCTACCGGAGCACTACGACGGCAGGAGCTTTGCGCACCTGCCGCAGCACACCTCAAACCCGCCGGCCTACCCTGGAGCGAGCACACCATGGCGCGACACCCTCGCATATGAATACTACTGGGAGTTCAATTACCCGCAGACGCCGACCGTATTTGCACTGCGCACGACACGCTACAAGTACATTCAGTACCATGGCGTATGGGACACCGAAGAGCTCTTCGATCTGCAGGCTGACCCGGCCGAAGCACACAACCTGATCGAGAGCGAAGCGCATCTGGAGGTGAAGGTGGCACTGCGAGAGGCGCTGTATCAAGCGCTCACGGACCGTAACGGTAACCACACGGTGCCCTATTCGAAAAAGTACAACCAGGGTGCCGTGTTCCGCCATCGCGAACGCTCCAAAGCCGCGCAGTACCCGGAAAAATGGTTGCGGGAAGGGGGGGCGCCGGACCGTTGGGAGCACGTCCTGCCCGATGGTCCGCAGAAAGCATCCAGGCTGAAGGCCGTAGACGCGGCACTGAAGGATCGCTGAGAACAACAGGAGCACGCATATGATTCGATGCCTATTCACGGCGCTGCTGTTAGCACAGCCCCTGTTCGCTGCGGCCGCAACCCCGCAAAAGCCAAACATCGTCATCCTGTTCGCCGACGACCTGGGCTACGGCGATCTCGGCAGCTACGGACACCCTTACATCCGCACGCCCAACCTGGACCGCCTCGCCGCCGAAGGCCAGCGATGGACCGACTTCTACGCGCCTGCACCGGTGTGCTCGCCGAGCCGCGGCGCCCTGCTCACCGGCAAACTGCCCAACCGTACGGGCCTGTACGGCCGCCACGTGGCCGTACTCTTTCCCAATGACGTGGAAGGCATGCCGGAAGAGGAGCTGACCATGGCGGAGGCGCTGCGCGAGGCGGGCTACGCGACCGGCATCATCGGCAAATGGCACCTGGGCGACGCGCCGGACAAGCTGCCGACACGACACGGCTTCGATTACTGGTACGGCGTGCCCTATTCCAACGACATGGACTGGACCAACGAGCCGGACTTCGACGAGGTAAGGCGCATGCAGGCGGAAGGAAAAACCCAGGCGCTCGGCGCCATGATGGCCGGCCGCATGCAGAAATGGCTCAACCCGGAGCCACAATACTGGGCACCACCAGTGCTGCGCAGCACGCGTGCTACAGATGGCTACGCGGATGAGCAGGTGCAGCGTCCGGCAGATCAGGCACACCTGACAAAGAACGCCACCGAAGAGGCCGTGGCGTTCATCGACCGCAACAAGGACAAGCCGTTTCTCCTGTACGTACCCTACAGCATGCCGCATACGCCCATCTTCCGTAGCGATGCTTTCAAGGACACGAGCCTCGCCGGCCGCTACGGGGACGTGATCGAGGAACTGGACTGGAGTGTGGGCGCCATCGTCGCGGCACTCGAAAAACACAACCTCGACCGACGTACGCTCGTCGTGTTCACCAGCGACAACGGCCCGTGGCTGCTCATGCAGACCCATGGTGGTTCGGCAGGCCCTCTCGCCAACGGCAAAGGCACCACCTTCGAAGGAGGTATGCGGGTCCCCGGGGTGTTCTGGTGGCCAGGCACAGTGGCACCCGGCGTGGTGCACGGTATCGGCTCCGCCATGGATCTCTACGCCACCGCCCTGGGGCTGGCCGGAGTGGATGCATCCGCCGGCGTCGACTCGGTAGATCTCACAAGCACGCTCACCGCGGCTACGGCCAGCCCTCGCGAGACGCTGTTCTACTACCGCGCTGGCGAGCTGCGCGCCGTGCGTAAGGGACGTTACAAGCTGAGTTTCGTATCCGAGGGCGCGTACGGCTTACCGCCAGAGCGCACCGTGCACGCTGAACCGCTGCTCTACGACCTCCACACTGACCCAGCAGAGCGGTACGACATCGCTGCCAGATACCCGGATGTGGTCAACGAAATCAAGCAGATCGTTGCGCTTCACCGCGCCGGCTTGCAGGAAAAAGCACCGCTGTTCGACGCCAGGCTGACGCGAGGAAATCCGTGATGTCCGTTCTGTCGAAACTTCTCGCAGCTGCTGCGCTCACATTGACCAGCACAGCTTACGCATCCAGTCCGCTACTACTGGACGGCAACCCTGCACCTTCCGCCGCAGATCGCGGGGAGCGCGAATACTTCTCCGACATCTTCGGCACCGAGGTGGTCACCAACGTCACCCTGCCCACCCTTACGCCCTACCTGCCTGCAACCGGTACAGGCAACGGTATCGGCGTGGTAGTGGCACCAGGCGGTGGCTACCACGCGCTGTCGATCAACAGCGAAGGCAACGACGTTGCAAAATGGCTGAACGCCCGAGGCGTCGCCGCATTCGTCTTACGCTATCGGCTGGTGTCGGGCGGCGACGATGTCGTGGCGGAGATGGTAGCCAAACCACAGGCGCAGGCAGGTCGGGACATGGACGCCGTGGCTCCACTCGCCGGCAGCGACGGGCTTGCCGCAATCAGGCTGGTACGCAATCGCGCAGCGTCCTTCGGCGTGCGCGCGGACAGAATCGGCATCATCGGATTCTCTGCCGGCGGAGGCGTCGCACTGCATGTGGCTCACCACTACGACAGACAGTCCCGCCCTGACTTCGTGGCCCCAATCTACGCAGCGGCGCGCTGGCTCGGCGACACAGCGCTCCCCGCAGACGCACCACCGGCTTTTCTACTGGCCGCTACCGACGACCAGCTCGGCCTGGCCAAAGACAGCTTGGCGCTGTACCAGCGTTGGCTTACGGCAGGCAAGCCGGTGGAGCTACACATGTATGCACGCGGCGGGCATGGATTCGGCATGCGTACACAGGGCGCGCCGTCGGATCGCTGGATCGATCTTTTCGGTGCGTGGCTGCTGGACTGGCACACCCGGCAGGTGGCGCAAGGCGACGCTCAGGCCGCCCGATAGTCCTTGCCGCTCGGCACGTAGGTGGCGATCTCCGCCACAGGCTGGGTGAACAGGCACAGGTCTTCAATTCCCGAGGCTTCAGCGCGCGCCCTGGCGGCCTCCTGCAGTACGCTCGCCTGTTGCTCGCTGGTCACACAACGCAGCAGCGAGTACTCGAGATTGATGCGAGCACCGGCAATCTCACAGAGCCCGTCCTGCGCTGCGAAACGGGCATGGCTCACGTTCACTCCGGCGGCGCCCGCGTCCAGCAGCACATCCACCAATCCATCCGCACATTCCCGCAGCACGATACCGCTCAACATGCGCTGCGGCTGGGCATCCACCGCTGCACTGCGGTCGAGCAGATCGATACCAGCGACCTTCACATCACCGCTGCCGGAAAACACCTCCTGGTCCCGCCAATGGGTGTGGCCAGCAAGGTGATCGATGGTGTTGATGATCTGTTGCATGCTCGCCGCATGATGGTGGTGCGCCACCCGGCTCGGCAGGTTGAACATGCCGGTTTCCACCGGCAGGCGGTACATGAAGCCGCGGCCCGGCAGGTGCAGCTGGCCGGCCTTGGCCATGGCGGTGAACACCTCTTCGGCATCGCTCGACTCCGCCAGCACGGTGATCACTTCCTTGTTCTGCTGCTTGGTGATGCGCAGCCACCCGAGACGATCGCGCAGTCCTCTGCCCTCACCAAAGTACACCACCGGTCCATGCGCGCCGGCGAGAATCGCCGCCTTGGCAATGGCTTGCGTGCGGTTCGGCTCGACGATGCAGTAGATGACGTCCAGGTTTTCGCGCAGGTTGTGCGACGCTTCTGGGTGCTCCCGCTGATCGGTAGGCCAGCGATGAAACGCAGACCCGTAGTACACGTCGTCACAGCCGGTACAGAACACCGCGCCTGTGGCCTGCTGGTGCAGCCGGCCCTCTTCGACGATGGTGCTCACTACGCGCTTGACCTCGTAGTCGGGCACGAGCAGCTGCATCACCTCCTTGGCCGGACTGATGCTCGGCAGAAAAGCGCTGCTCCAGTGCTCGCGCAGCAGGGTGCCGCGAGCGTCCCATACAAGCGCGCTTGCGCCTGCGGTTTGCGTCACCGCCTCGGTGACTTTCGCCAGATACCGGCGGGGCAGAATAGCGGTTACCGTCGACCAGCTGGATTGGCTCATGATGTAGCTCCTTCAGGGTTGAGCGTCTCGTGAACCGCGGTCGCATCCACAGAGTTCTGCTCTGCCCGCTCGCGGCGTCGCGTGTAGAGCCCCACAGAGAGCACCGTGAGTATCGGTCCCACCGATGCCAGCGCAAGAATGCCGAAGCCGTCGCTCACTCCGGGCACGTTGCCGCCAATGCCAAGCCCCATCGCCAGTACCAGCGGCACCGTGATGGGGCCTGTGGTCACACCGGCGCTGTCCCAGCCGAAGTTCACGAAATCGTCCGGTGAGCGCCAGGTGAGGAAGAGCACCAGCACGTAGGGCGGCACCAGCATCCACACCAGCGGCAGGTTATAGGCGATCTTGACGATACCGGCAGCGATGCCGAAACCGACGCCGATGGCCACACTCTGCATGAGAAGCTTCTTGCGGAAGGCGCCGACCGTGATGCGCTCTACCGTGTCACCCAGCGCGTTGAGCGCAGGCTCCGCGAGGGTGGCGCCGTAGCCGAGGAAGAAGGCGAACACCACTGCCACCAGCTTGCCGGTGTGCCCTTCACCGAACAGCGGCCCTTCTGCATAGCTCAGGCCCCAGGGCACGATCTCGGCAAACGACGCCGGCACGTTAGCGCCGAGCTGGCTGCCGAGCGGGGTCAACCCCAGGGCGATGCCGAGGCCGAACAGGGTCATGCCAAGCAGCGCAAAGACGATGCCGATCGCCACGTCCGTCCC
>JAUILW010000479.1 GCA_030432795.1 Gammaproteobacteria bacterium | reverse complement strand
TTTGATCTGCTCGGCGCTCATGTCGAATTTCTGGGTGATGGCGTCCACCACCATGAAGTCGTTGCCGAGCCCGTGCATCTTGCTGAAACGCAGGCTCACGAAAGGGCCTCCTGCTCCAGCGCGATGATGTCGCGAACGGTCTCGCGGCGCCGCACGATGCGGTAGGCGTCATCGTCCACCAGCACTTCGGCGGGTTTCGGTCGGGTGTTGTAGCTGGACGCCTGCACGAAACCGTAGGCGCCGGCGGAAGCCACCGCCAACAGGTCCCCCTCCTTGAGCGCCAGGCTTCGGCCGCTGGCCAGGAAGTCGCCGCTTTCACACACCGGGCCGACGATTTCCCAGCGTTCCTGAGCGGCGTCGTGCTCCTCCACAGGAAGCACGTCGTGCCAGGCCTGGTAGAGCGCAGGGCGAATGAGATCGTTCATGGCGGCGTCGACGATCGCGAAGTTTTTCTCAGCGCCACGCTTGAGGTATTCCACTCGCGTCAGCAGCACGCCGGCATTGGCGGTGAGATACCGCCCGGGCTCCAGGTGCACGGCAACATCACGACCGGCCAACCGCTGTGCGACGCTGCGGCCGTAGGCCTGCACGTCGAAGTCCGGTTCGTTCTGATAGGCCACACCCATGCCGCCACCGAGGTCGAGGTGCTCGATTTCGATGCCGTCGCTTGTCAGCGCGTCGTGCAGGGCCAGCAGAGCATCCAGCGCTTCGAGCAGTGGGTCTGTGTCGACGATCTGCGAGCCGATATGGCAGTCGATACCGATGATGCGCAGCGACGCCTGCTCTCGCGCCCAGCGGTACAGGGCCATGGCCTCGTCGATGGGCACACCGAACTTGTTGGCCTTCAACCCGGTGGAGATGTACGGATGCGTTTTCGCGTCGATGTCCGGATTGACCCGCACAGCCACGGGCGCTGCTGTGCCCAGATTGTGTGCCTGCCGGGCGATGCGCTCGAGCTCGCTGGCGCTTTCGATGTTGAAACAGCCGATGCCTGCCTTGAGGGCGAAATCGATCTCATCGGCGCGCTTGCCGACGCCGGAAAAAACGACCCCCGATGGATCGGCGCCGATGGCGAGCACCCGTTGCAGCTCGCCGCCGGAAACGATGTCGAAGCCGGCACCGAGCTCGGCGAACAGCGACAGCACCGACAGGTTGGAGTTGGCCTTCACCGCATAGCAGATGCGCGTATCAACGCCGCTGAACCCTTCTGCCAGGCGTGCGTAGCGCGACCGCATGTGACCCGCGGAGTAAACGTAGGTTGGCGTGCCGACCGCTTCGGCCAGGTGCGCAAGGTCGACGCCTTCCATATGCAGGCGCCCGTGCGCCCGCGACAGCGTGCTCATGGTGCTGCGGTCAGCGTTTGCTCGGGCGGCAGCGTCAGCGGACCCTTCTGCCCGCAGGTTGCCACCATCATGGTGAGGAGGACGATCATCACCCAGCGCATGGATGCTTCCAGTGTTTTTTCAGCGGCGCAGTATATCAGGCTGCGATGTGCACGCCGCCGGCGGCGTGAAGTACGGCTTTGCCGCGGCCGAAGGGTATCTCCAGGCTCTGCCCGTGCGAAAACGCATCGCGCGCCGCGGTCAACAGCGCATCGATACGACGCACCAGTCGCATATCTTCGATGTCGGCGGCGCAGACCCGCACCGGCAACTCGCCGGCCGCCAGATCGCGCACCGCGGCGATTGCGGATTCCGGGGCGTTGTGGAGGGTCACACGGGCATCCTGGCCGTGGCAAGTGATGACGGCAGCCTGGCGCAGCAGGTTGGCCGCCATGCCGCCGTAGGACAGCGGGTCGTCCTGCGCGGACAGCAGGGTGAGTGCGTCTTCGACGGGGTTAGGCAAAGGGTTCAGAAAAAGCGTTGCGCACTGCGCGTCCAGCGCGGACACCAACCGCTGGCAGGCCCGTTCCAGCCAGGGCGTGGCGTAACGCACGCGCGCATGCTCGAAGTTCTGCAGCCACAGCCACACCAGCGGCTCGATGTAGGTCTGCGCCTGTGCGATGACATGTTCGTCCTCGACGAGCCGCCAGCGACCCTGGTGCATGGAGAGCGTAAGGCTCGGGTGCACGTTGCTGCGCAGCGCCGGGTCCAGGGCCCGCAACGACCGGCGCTCCATGGCGTCGATGTTCCAGCTCGGCTCTGCGCCAAGGCGGCGGGCGGCCGCAGCGCCGCGGCGCAGCAGCGACAGGGTTTTGTCGTATTCGGCCAGCGCCCGGTGCAGACCGGCGCGCTCAGGATGCCGGATCGCGTCCAGCTGCGCTTCGTCGTAGCCCCAGGCGCGCAGCCGCTGCTGAAGGTTGTTGTGGGATTTGAAAAGCCGGGCGCGGGGCAGAATCCGGCGCACGAACAGGTCCCGCGCGTCTGCCACCGAGAAAGAGCCGCTGCCATGCTCTTCGAGGTGGTCGTACAGCATGGCGTAGGTGTCGAGCCGGCTGGCGTCGTTCTCGCCGGCGACGATGAGCTGCTGGTAGCGCTGCGACAGCAGGGGGCTTTGCGGTGCGTCCAGATAACACTCGAGTAGTGCCAGCTTCATCAACGATTTGTAGGGCGTAAACCGCGCCGCTTCGATTTCGCGGCCAGCCGCCGCCGCTAGCGCGGCGATGGTGGGCCGTTGCACGGGGCCGAAGTCGATGACGTGATCGATGAAGCGATAGTGCACGAGCTGCGTAGCTGTTTCGCGATAGGTATCGGCCGGCGCGCCGTCCACAAACCACCACACCGGTTCGTCGCCGCCGAGCCAGATGCCGCTGCGGTAGAACTCATCGAGCAGCATGGCATCGTGCACGCTGTCGGCTGGATCGTCGAAGAAGCGCGGATCCACGACAAAACCCTGCAGTTGTACGCCGAGCCCGCTCGCCCAGGCGGTCAGTGCCTCGAGCTTTGGCCGCAGCGCCTGGTGATGTGTCGCGTCGCAACACACCCACAGGTCGATATCACTATCACCGGTTTGACCGATGCTGCCGCCCGAGCCCATGAGGAAGACGGCCTGCAGATCCGTTTGCCGCCGCAGCGTGCGAAAGTCGGTGCCGGGTGCTACGCGGCGCAGCGCGGCGCTGGTGATGCTGTCGGGCGTGT
>JAUILW010000478.1 GCA_030432795.1 Gammaproteobacteria bacterium | reverse complement strand
GCTCCAGGATGACCGCCAACCGCAGGAGCACCATGGCGCGGAAGATGTCGTTTCGCCGCTCTTCCGGCAATGCCCGGTAGGCAAGCGCTGGGAAGCTGCGTCGATGACCTCGCACCAGCAGGGCGACATCGCTCTGTTCCGACTTGGAAAAGCCCTGAAGGGCTGCATTGCTCAGAAGATAGGCGCCGTGTCGGTGGTAACTGGCAGGCGCGATGGCGAGGCCGATCTCGTGCAGTCTGGCTGCCCAATCCATGGCTCGGCGCGCATGCTCGCCAATCTTCCAACCGCTGGCGACCGCCTGATCGGCAAGGACGGATGCCTGTCGTTGCACCCTCGCCGCTTGCTGTGTATCCACCCGGAAGCGTGCAGCCAGCGCAGCTACCGCCCGCGCCTGCACGGAATGGGCAACCTGACGGTCATCATGGAGCATGCCCTGCAGCAGGGATGCGCCGACGTAATCCATGCGCTCGATACCGAGCACGTCGAACACGGCAGCAAGTATCGCAACGCCAGCCGGGAAGATATCCACCCGCTCCGGCGCCAGGCCCGGTAAGCCGACATGGCTGACCCAGCGTCGATCGACCAGCGCCGCCTGAGCCTGTGCCAGACCGGAGACGCGAATGTCGCCCTCGCCCCAGCCATTGACCTCCAACACACCGGCGATGGACTCGATGGACCCCGAGGTGCCGACAACGTGGACAGCCTCGATGCCAGCGAGGCCCGCTTCCCGTAACACAGCCTCCGCCGCGGCTTTGGCCTGCGGATAGCTGCTGGGCACCATCTCCGCCGGCGAGAAGAACTGGTCTGTAAAGCGAACGCAGCCCAACGGCAGCGACCAGGTCCGCTCGAGTCGCCGGACGCTGTGGCCGTTGGCGCTGAGCGCAAACTCTGTGCTGCCACCGCCGATGTCGACCACGAGGCGGGAAACTTCCGGGCTGCCCGGCTGGGGTGGCTCCAGGTGGTCGGCAACGCCCAGATCGATCAGGCGCGCCTCTTCATCGCCGGAGATAATTTCCACCGGCACGCCAAGTAGGGCCTCCGCTTCGTGGGTGAACGCTGCACGGTTCTGCGCCTGGCGCAGCGCACAGGTGCCCATGACCCGGATGTTCGCTCGAGGCACCCCCGCCAGGCGTTGTGAGAAGCCGGCGATACACTCGAGACCTCGAGCGATGGCCTCCGGGCGCATCCTGCCCGCCTCGAACCCACCGAGCAGCTGCACTTTCTGTTTCAGCCGCTCGAGCACGATAAATTCACCGTCATGGCGCATGCCAATGAGCAGGTGAAAGCTGTTCGATCCAAGGTCTACCGCGGCGAGCAGTTCGCCACGTTGGGTTGCTGAGGTCACTTCCGGGCTCTCGGGATCAGTCTGATGGGCGTCCGGGGACGCGTAATCGCTAATAACCCAACGATCTTAAGCGCACAGGCCAATTCGTGCATGAAATCTACACTTTGGTGGTAACATCGCGCGCTCACCGAACACCCACAACGAGTGACCTGAAATGACAGATCAAATCGTGCACACCACCGACGAGCAGTTCGAAGCAGACGTGCTGAGCTCCGAGAAGCCCGTGCTGGTGGACTACTGGGCCGAGTGGTGCGGGCCCTGCAAAATGATCGCACCCATCCTCGAAGAGATCGCCAGCGAGTACGGCGACCGCCTGAAAGTCTGCAAGATGGACATCGATGCCAACCAGGCGACGCCGCCGAAGTACGGCATTCGCGGCATCCCCACCCTCATGCTGTTCAAGAACGGCGAGGTGGAAGCCACCAAGGTGGGCGCACTTTCCAAGTCGCAGCTGGCAGCGTTCCTGGACAGCAACATCTGAAGCCTGAAAAGGGCGGCCAACGGCCGCCCTTGACGCCCAACGGCATTTCACTACACTTGGGTATGCAACGCCTGTAGCGATTGCCAGTTCTCTTGACAGAGCCCTAATGTAAGCAGGCCGTCAGAGGCGGAATCGCAGTTGCACCACCACTTCGCTCTATCCCCGAACGATCCCAGGCCACCCCGCACGAAGACGGGCAGACTACGGAACGACGCAGCGGGCCAGAGTCGGACAATTTCCACTGAGTGAGCACATCACTGCTATGACCATGAATCTAACCGACCTCAAACGCATGCCCGTTGGCGAGCTCATCGACATGGCCCGGGAAATGGGCCTCGACAACATCGCCCGCTCCCGCAAACAGGAAGTCATTGCCGCCATCGTGCGCAAGCAATCGAAGGAAGGCGAGGATATCTACGGCGAGGGGACCCTGGAGATCCTGCAGGATGGCTTCGGCTTCCTGCGTTCGCCCGACAGCTCCTATCTGGCCGGTCCCGATGACATTTACGTATCCCCCAGCCAGATTCGCCGCTTCAATCTGCGTACCGGCGACAGCATCGCCGGCAAGATCCGTCCGCCGAAGGACGGCGAGCGCTATTTCGCATTGCTCAAGGTCGATTCGATCAATTTCAGCGAGCCGAACACGAAGAAGCACAAGGTGCTGTTCGAAAACCTGACCCCGCTGTTTCCTGATGAGCCACTCCGACTCGAGCGCGGCAACGGCAGCACCGAGGACCTCACGGCACGCATCATCGACCTCATCGCACCCATCGGCAAAGGCCAGCGAGCGCTCATCGTCTCGCCGCCGAAAGCCGGTAAGACGCTGGTTCTGCAGAACATCGCCCAGTCCATCACCGCCAACAATCCGGAAGTCGTGCTCATCGTGCTACTGATCGACGAGCGTCCGGAAGAAGTCACCGACATGCAGCGCTCCGTGCGCGGAGAAGTCGTGGCCAGCACCTTCGACGAGCCTCCGTCGCGGCACGTGCAGGTGGCGGAGATGGTCATTGAAAAAGCCAAGCGCCTCGTCGAGCACAAGAAAGACGTCGTCATTCTGCTGGACTCCATCACTCGCCTGGCGCGGGCCTACAACACCATCGTGCCATCGTCCGGCAAGGTGCTCACGGGTGGTGTGGACGCCCACGCGCTGGAGCGCCCCAAGCGCTTCTTCGGCGCCGCCAGAAACATCGAGGAAGGCGGCAGCCTCACGATCGTCGCCACGTCGCTGATCGACACCGGTTCAAAGATGGACGAGG
>JAUILW010000477.1 GCA_030432795.1 Gammaproteobacteria bacterium | reverse complement strand
TGGAGCCTTCACCCACACCGAGCAAATGGGCGCTTTTTGAGATGGGTATGATCGACCGCGGCATCCGTCTGCCGCTGCTGGAACTCACCGAAGCCAACCGACCGGAGCTGCTGGCGCGGCTGCGCACGGTGGGAGCATTGCCCTCATGACGCGTGGAATATCACTCATTCTCCTGCTGACCGTTCTGGCGGGATGCAGCTGGCTCAACGACGATGAAGGCTGGTTTGTCGATCGGCGTGACGACTATCTCGATGCCGAGCAACTTCCGCCGCTGGCTGTTCCGGAGGACATGCGGTCCGAGAACCTGAGCGATCCGTTCCCTATACCCGAGGTGGCAGAGCGATCGAACCCGCAGTACTTTCCGCGTCGGCCGCCGTTGCCGAACGCGCTGTACGCCGATGACACCCGACGTGAAGTGCGCATTCAGCGCTTGAGCGATCGCGGTTGGCTGGTGGTGCCGGAACCGCCGGATACCGTCTGGCCGAAACTCAAACAGTTCCTCGCCGAAAACGGCTTGCAGGTGGTGCATGAAGCGCCTTCCGTGGGCCGCCTGGACACCGAATGGTTCGACGTCAGCGATGCCGCGCGCTACCGCGATGTGGTGCGCATCGTCGTCCAGGAAGGTCGCCGCGATCTGGGCCTCGCTACAGGGCGGGAGCGCCTGCGCCTGCGTCTGGAGCCTGGCTTGCAGGCCGAGACTTCAGAGATCCACCTGCGGCATGAAAATGACTCCATGGCAGCGCCCAGCGCCGCCGAGCTGGTCTCGCTTACGGACGTTTCGTCAGTAGCGGCCGAGCTCGAAAGCGAGCTTCTCAATGAGATCGGCGCGTATATCGCTTCCCGGGTGTCCGAGCAGACCGTCTCCAAGGTGGCAACGAATATCGCCGGAGCAGCGAAAGCGCAGCTCGACCGCAACACGTCCGGGCAACCGGTACTGCGGTTGCGGTTGGATCGGGAGCGCGCCTGGGCGGCGGTGGGGCGGGCACTGGAAAATGGCGCCGTCGAGGTGACCAACGCAGACACCGATGCAGGTGTTTACGCGGTACGTGTCAACGAGGCCCTCTTCACGGGTGGTGAAGAGCCGGGGTTCTTCGGCCGATTGCTCGGCAGAAACCGCTCCGAAGTGCACGATCTGACGCTCAAGCTCGACGGAGCGGCGGAGAACCTCGAACTGTCAGTGCATCAGCCCGATGGCGGTTACGCGGATCGCGACCTCAGCCGCGAGGTACTGAACCTGGTACGTGAGTTCGCTGGTTGATTGGCATCGCCTCCCTCGGCAGCGGTAGCCGCGGCAACGCAACACTGGTCTGCATGGAAGATGAGCTGCTGCTGATCGACTGCGGATTTACGGTCAAGCAGGCGGAGGCGCGACTGGCGCGTTTGGGGGTGCGCGGGGGCGATATCAGCGCCATTCTGGTGACCCACGAGCACTCGGATCACGCGTCGGGTGTGGCAGCTCTGGCGCACAAATATGCGCTACCCATCTACGCTTCTCACGGCACGTATTCGCGCCCCCAGCACGCCTTGTTTGGCAGTGCCTTCGATGGCGATGTGGCATTTGAGATCGGCGATGTACACGTCAATCCCGTGCGGGTGCCTCACGACGCCAGCGAGCCCACCCAGTTTGTGTTGCGCTGTGACGGTGTACAGATCGGCGTGCTCTCTGACCTTGGGTGCGTGACACCGCACGTTACCCGGCAGTTTTCCGGTTGTGATCTGCTCATGCTGGAGGCCAACCACGACGTCGAGATGCTGCAGAACGGCAAGTACCCACCGGCCCTCAAGCGCCGCATTCGATCCGATCTCGGGCATCTGTCTAACGAGCAGGCAGCCTCGTTGCTGGCGGCGGTAGCAGACCCGGCACTGAACGTACTGATCGGCCATGTGAGTGAGGAAAACAACAGCGTCGAGCGCATCGAGGCGGTGTTCGATCCTTACCGTGCCCGGGTGGCGTCCATCGAGCTCGCCACGCAGTCCTATGGCTCCGGCTGGATCGTTCAGCGGGGCAGCGTCGAGGAGCTACCCGTTGCGCAGCAGGGCTTTGCCCTGCAGACCGCACAACCAAACTGCTAGAATCCCGCGCTTTCAATCTCTGTCAGTACCATGCAAAGCACCGCGCCTGTCTTTGACGTCTCTCCCGAAAACTTTCAATCCGAGGTAATGGAGCGATCGCGCAGTGTGCCTGTGCTGCTGCTGTTCTGGGCGGAACAGGTGCCGCCGTCGGCGGAAGCCCGGCGCACCCTGGAGAGCCTTGTGGGCGGTTACGCCGGTAAGGTCGCGCTCGGCCTTGTGGATGTGGCCAGGGATCAGATGCTTGCGCAGCAGCTCCGGGTGCAGGGCCTGCCTAGCATACGCGTGGTGCAGGACGGACAGCTTGCCGGGCAGATGGACGGCCCTCAGACCGACAGCGCCTACCGGGAGCTGCTCGACCAGCTGACGCTGTCCTCGGGCGAGGTACTGCATGCTCAGCTTGAACACGTGCTCGCTTCCGGCGATTTCGAAACCGCGCTTGGCCTGTTGCAGCAGGCCATCAACGACGAGCCGAACAACCAGGCATTTCGCTGCGAGCTTGCGGATGTGCTGGTGCGCAAGGGCGACCTCGAAGATGCCCGCCAGGTGCTCGCAGGGGTGCCGGAGGACACTGAAGAGCGTAAGCGGCCCCAGGCCCGGCTTGAATTCGCTGAAGAGGCGGCCGGGCTCGACGACATCGAGGCGCTGTCTGCACGCGTAGAGGCGAACGAAGCCGATCTCGAGTCGGTGTATGCGCTGACCGTACGCTTGGTAGAGGCCGAGCAGTACGAGCCGGCCTTGGAGCTTGCGCTGGAAATCCTGCGCCGTGATCGAACGTTTCGTGATGACATCGGCCGATTGACGCTGATCCGCATCTTCGACGTGCTTGGCAAAGGCGCGCCGCTTGCCAGCACCTACCGGCGCAGAATGTTCAACTACATGCACTGAGCCAGGCGTTATACCCCCTGCGCCGTGCCCGCGGCGAAAGGGTGAACCGCATCACGCAACTTCTGCCGCGCCTTTCCTATTCTTCCCCTATCGGGCCCAGAGTGGGTTAAGGCGTACAGGCTGAAGCATGGA
>JAUILW010000476.1 GCA_030432795.1 Gammaproteobacteria bacterium | reverse complement strand
ACAGAGAACCTGGTGCTCGCCGACGACAGCGCAGATCCACACCTCGTGGCTGCCGACCTCGCCGGGCAGGCGGAGCACGGGCCCGATTCACCCATGTGGCTGGTAACCACCAGCCAGGCACTCGCCGACGCGGTAGCGCAACTGGTGCCGCAGAAGATCCACATGCTCCCGAACCCGGCGCGCACCGCTGCCGAGGCGGCATGGCGCGACTACGGAGAGATCGTCGTGGCGCAAAGCCGCGAAGAAGCCTTAAGCATCTGCGATCGCTACGCGCCGGAACACCTGCAGGTGCAGGCGGAGGATCTCGACTGGTGGCTGGCGCGCCTGCGTAACTACGGGTCCCTCTTCCTCGGCGAAGAAACGACCGTCTCCTACGGCGACAAATGCACAGGCCCAAACCACATTCTGCCCACACGAGGAGGTGCCCGGTACAGCGGCGGTCTGAGCGTAGGCAAGTTCATCAAGACCGTCACCTACCAGCGACTCGATCGCACCGCGAGCGCGGTGATCGGCGCGCCGGCAGCACGCATATCACGCCTCGAAGGCATGGAGGGCCACGCGCGCAGCGCCGATGCCCGCCTGGAAAAGTACTTCCCCGAAGAAACGTTCGAACTCACCCCGCCGGAGTGGGCGTGGACGCAGGATGGCCAATCATGACCGGTCTCGAACGTGACCTGGGCGAACCCGCTCCGGTGCCTGGCGAGACGATGGACCGGGTGCGCGCCATTCTCGAAGGGGCGCAGCTCACCCGCTACGGTGAGTTCAAGGGCGAAGGCTCCGAAGTGGCAGCGCTGGAACGGGAGTTCGCGGCCTACATGGGCAGTCGCTACGCCGTGGCGGTGAACTCCGGTGGCAGCGCGATCTACCTGGCGCTCCTATGCGCCGGCGTGCGGCCGGGAGATCGGGTACTGCTGAACGCTTTCACCCTGGCGCCGGTACCTGGGGCCATCGTACATGCCGGCGCCGAGCCGTTATTCGTGGAATGCAACGACGACTACGTTGTGGATCTGCAAGACCTGCGCGGGAAAGCTAAGCTCGGGGCCAGGGTGCTACTGCTATCGCACATGCGCGGCCACATCGGCGACATGCACGGCATCCTCAACATCTGCAACGATCATGGCATCGCCGTCATCGAGGACTGCGCGCACACCCTGGGTGCCCATTGGGACGGTCACCTGAGCGGCAGTTTCGGATCCTTCGGGTGCTTCAGCCTGCAGGCGTACAAACACATCAACGCCGGCGAAGGCGGATTGCTCACCACAAACGACGAGGACGCCGCCGCAAGAGCCATCCTCTACTCAGGCAGTTACATGCTCTACGGTCAGCACGAGGCAGCTCCCGATCTTGCGGTGTTTGAGCGGCACAAGCACAGCACCCCGAACTTGAGCCTGCGCATGCCGGAGGTGACCGCCGCCATCGCCAGAGCACAGCTTCCGCTGCTGGAGGACCGCGCACGCATCTGGAACCACGGCTATGCCCAGCTTGCCAAACGCCTCGCGCAGGTACCGCACGTCCGCCTGCCGAAACGCGACCCGCGAGAAGCGTTCATCGGCTCGTCACTGCAATTTTCCTTCGAGGGCCTGAGCGCCACCCGCATAGACAACATCGTCGCCCGTTGCACAGAACGCGGGCTGAGCCTCAAATGGTTTGGTCGGGCGGAACCCCAGGGGTTCACCAGCACCTGGGAGCATTGGCGCTACGTGCACGAGGCACAGCCGCTGCAACGCACGCGCGGCATGCTCGACGGGCTCATCGACATGCGCATTCCCCTCACCATCACGTCAGCAGACTGCGCCCTGATCGGCGACATTCTGGAAGCATCCATTGAGCAAACCGCATGACTTACACAAGCAACACCACCGGTTCGTACCGGACCTTTGTGTCGCACCTCGAGTGTTCATACACCGCAAAGCACTATCCCGCCGGGGTTGTGCACAACCTGTCTGAGGCAGGCTACCCGCTCCTTGTGCGTTACGACCTCGACGCCCTGGCCGAGCACCTGCAACCCGACCAGCTGCGCTCCCGTGCCAGCGATCTCTGGCGGTATCGCGAGTTTCTGCCGGTGACACGCGCGGAGAACATCGTGTCGCTCGGAGAGATCACCACCCCGCTCATCCAGCTCACCGGCGTTCGCGGTCTGAGTGCCGCTTCCAGTCTGCTGGTCAAGGACGAAGGCCGCCTGCCCACGGGGTCTTTCAAGGCACGCGGCATCACCGCAGCCATCAGCATGGCCAAAGAACTCGGCATAACCCGCGTCGCCATGCCCACCAACGGCAACGCGGGTGCGGCGCTCAGCGCCTATGCCACCCGCGCGGGCATGCAGAGCTTCGTGTTCTGCCCTGCCGACACACCTGAGGTGAACATCGCTGAGACAGCACTTCAGGGCGCCAAGGTGTTCCGCGTGAACGGGCTGATCAACGATTGCGGGCGGCTGGTGGGTGAAGGCAAGGCGACCGCCGGCTGGTTCGATGTCTCCACGCTGAAAGAGCCGTACCGGATAGAGGGCAAGAAAACCATGGGCCTGGAGCTCGCTGAGCAGCTTGGCTGGCGGGTGCCGGACGTCATTTTCTATCCGACCGGCGGTGGCACCGGGCTCATCGGCATGTGGAAGGCGTTCGACGAGCTGGAGCGTATCGGCTGGATCGGCCCGAAGCGGCCGCGCATGGTGGCCGTGCAGGCGGAGGGTTGCGCACCTATCGTGCGCGCATTTGAACAAGACAGCGAACACGCAGAGCTCTGGCAGAACGCCCATACGGTGGCTGCCGGTATACGTGTGCCTGCGGCCATTGGCGATTTCCTCATTCTGCGTGCGGTACGCGAAAGCGGCGGTTTTGCCATGGCGGTATCTGACGACGCCATCGACGCCGCACGGGCCGAAGTGGCCGAAAGCGATGGCCTGCTGCTCTGCCCGGAAGGTGCGGCCACGTTCGCCGCTTACCGCAAAGCACTGGACCAGGACCTGGTTGACGGAGGCGACGAGGTTGTACTGTTCAATTGCGCCACCGGGCTGAAATATCCGATGCCGGCAGCGGGAAAGTCATTGGATCGCCACGCGCCGATCGACTACCGGGCTATCACCGAGCGCTGAGTACACCTCGCAACCGTTG
>JAUILW010000475.1 GCA_030432795.1 Gammaproteobacteria bacterium | reverse complement strand
AATTGGCGCGGTAGAAAACGCAGCGGCAACGTCATCGACGTGCGCGGGCAGCGATCCCCCGGCCGCGGCGTGAAGGTGGGCGGAGGCATTGGCACGGTAGGCATCATCATCGCCATCGTCATGTTTCTCATGGGCGCAGACCCGATGCAGATTCTCTCGCTGCTCATGGGTGGTGGTGGCGGCGGACCGGTGGTGCAGGTGCCGAGTGGACCGCAAACGCCCGGCAAAGTAGGAGATGACGAAGGCGCCCAGTTCATGAGTGCCGTACTCGCAGACACCGAAGAAACCTGGGGCAGGCTGTTTCGCGAAGCAGGCTCCCGCTACCCGGAACCGAAGCTCGTACTATTCACCGGCTCTACACCCTCCGCTTGTGGTATGGGCAGCGCAGCCACCGGCCCGTTCTACTGTCCCGGCGATCAGCAGCTATATCTGGATCTGTCGTTTTTCCGCCAGCTCCAGCAGATGGGCGCTCCAGGAGATTTCGCCCAGGCCTACGTGATCGGCCACGAGGTGGGCCATCACGTGCAGAACGTCACGGGCACGATAGGCCGTGCGCAACAACTCAAGAACCGCATGAGCCAGACCGACGCCAACGCCGTGCAGGTACTTGTGGAGCTGCAGGCCGACTGCTATGCCGGTGTGTGGGCGCACCATGCGGAGAACCGACGCGATTTTCTCGAACGCGGCGATATAGAAGAAGGGCTACAGGCAGCGAGCGCGATCGGCGACGACACGCTGCAACGCAAGGCCGGCCGCCAGGTGCAGCCGGAGTCCTTCACCCATGGCACTTCCGAGCAGCGCATGCGCTGGTTCCGCACCGGTTTTGACTCGGGCGATGTAGGGCGTTGCGATACGTTCGCCGCGGCGGGCGTGAATCTGGGGCGCGGCTGAAAAGACCGGCAACGGCCAAGGTAAGGATCAACCGGACCCGAGGATTCCCCAGGCCGCTTGCACCACTAGCCCGCCGGCGGAGGTCGTCGCGTAACCCGATTGCACCTGGGCAAGATCTGCTCGAACCAGCCGATCGAAACACTGCGACAGCGCCCGAGGTGTCACGCCCAACTCCTGCCGCACGCTGGTGAAAGATCGGGGCTGCGCATCAACGCTGAGCAACACCGGCACGCTCCATTTGCGGTACACGACGTCCGCAGCACGCAATCTCTGTACCGTGTCTTCGAACCGGCTGCACCAGGGGCCCAGCCGCGCACCGGCATCGGTGAGAATGTACTCAGGCCGCAACGGATGCCCATATCCGGGGTTGCGCTGCACGAACCCCTGTTCCATCAGCCCATCGAGGCCTTTGCTCAGCGACTCCGAAGCAAGCTCCAGTCGGTTTTTCAGCACCACAAACCGTGCCCCTCGCTGATCGTGAAGGCACGCCAGAATGCGAATAGCCCATCGCTGCTCGAACAGCCGCACCGTCATCGCTCCTTGACCGCTAGCAGAGTGCAGTATACTTTTTTGACCTTTAGCTCACTAGAACCAAACAGGGGAAGGGTCATGCCAGAGTACAAAGGAGACATCACACTGTCGTCATCGGTTCGGGATCTCGATACGTCCATTGCCTGGTTCGAGGACAAACTGGGATTCGAGGTGCTTTTCAGGGTGGACGAAGCAGGCTGGGCTGAGATGTCCACGCCAACGCCCGGCGTTTCGATCGGACTCGGTGTGAACCAGGAAGTCGACGGCAGCGGCGGCACCACGCCGGTATTCGGCGTGAACGACATCGTTGCTGCCAAAGCGGAGCTCGAAGGCAAAGGCGTGACGTTCGACGGGGACATCGTGGAAATTCCCGGGCTCGTGAAGCTCGCAACGTTCTTCGATCCGGACGGCAACAGCTACATGTTCGCTCAGTCGCTCGCCAATCCTTGAGGTTGGCTAAGCGCTCAAACAGCGTGTCGCAAGCAGACCCGATGTGACGGCTTGGATGTCAGCAACCGACGTCGGCCCGGGCTAAAACCAGCATCAAACGCTCAGCCCCTCGATCGCTCACCCGCGTGGCTTCCAGAGGATGTCCTCATCGACATCACGTATATCCGTGACGCCACAAAACGCCATGCTCAGATCCAACTCACGCTGGATAATCTCCAGACTACGGTAGACCCCCGCCTCTCCCCCGGCGCCCAGCCCATAGAGAAAGGCACGGCCGATCAACGTACCACGCGCGCCCAACGCGAGTGCGCGCAGGACGTCCTGGCCCGAACGGATGCCGCCGTCCATCCACACCTCCGTGCGGCTGCCGACGGCACGCACAATTTCCGGCAGTACCTCAATGCTCGATGGGGCCCCGTCGAGCTGCCTGCCACCATGGTTGGAAACGACGATCGCGTCGGCGCCGGCATCCACCGCGGCGACCGCATCTTCCTCGCACATCACGCCCTTGATGACGAGCTTGCCGGGCCATTGATCACGTACCCACTGCGCGTCTTCCCAGGTGAGGCTCGGGTCGAGCTGCTCGGCAGACCAGGCACCGAGCGAACGCAGATTTTCCACCCCCGGAACGTGCCCGACCACGTTACCGAATCCACGGTTTTTCGTGCCTAGCATGCCGAGCGCCCAGCGCGGCTTACGGGCCATCTCGAACAGGAATTTCGGCGTAAAGCGCGGAGGCGTGGACAGACCGTTTTTGATGTCCCGATGCCGCTGACCCATGATCTGCAAATCCACCGTGAGCATCAGCGCTGAACACTGCGCCGCTACGGCACGCTGAATGAGCCGCGCAATGTAATCGCGATCACGCATGACATAGAGCTGAAACCAGAACGGTTCAGCAACAGCATCGGCAACCGCTTCGATGCTGCAAATGCTCATCGTCGACAGGGTGAACGGCACACCAAATCGCGCTGCCGCTTTCGCCGCAAGAATTTCGCCATCTGCATGCTGCATGCCGGTAAGGCCTGTGGGTGCCAGCGCCACCGGCATCGCTACCGGCTGGTCGAGCATGCGGCTGGCAAGGGTGCGCTTTGCGATATTCACCGCCACACGCTGCTTGAAGCGAATACCCGCCAGATCCTCTTCATTCCAACGAAACGTCGATTCCGTCCAGGAGCCCGACTCCGCATAGTCGAAGAACATCTTCGGCGTACGCCTTGCGTGCAGCGCACGAAGAT
>JAUILW010000474.1 GCA_030432795.1 Gammaproteobacteria bacterium | reverse complement strand
TCGCAGTTGCCACAGCCGATGCAGCTGTCATCGATGAACACCTCGCCGTCGATGCCCCGCTGAATGGCGTTCGGTGGGCAATCCTTCATGCAGTGCGGATGCTCACAATGACGACAGGAGATCGGCACATGAATGTTGGCGAAGGTCTTGCCAGCGCGACGGTCCAGGCGGGATATGCCGCCATGCGTTTCCGCGCAGGCTTTCTCGCAATTGTCACACCCGACGCACAGAGATTCGTCGATGATCAGCGTGTCTGTTGCTTCACCCAGGCCTTCGCCCATGAGAAAGCGCATCATCGAGCCAGACTCCGGGCGCACCTCCATCTGCGAAACGGCGAGCATGCGCGCACTCACCCGGCGTTGCAGCGCATCCACCTGAGCACCTTCGCGGCCCACCAGGGCCAGGAAATTCGTACGGTTGATCTCGATGGTCTCGGTTGCCACGGTCGCGGTTGCGGTTTCGCGCCGCACCGAGTCGCCCATGAGCGCCATCTGCCCAACCAGCTCTCCCGAGCGCAACTCCGCCACCAGCGCCTGCTGGCCACGATCGATCGATTTGGTGAGCGTGACCGATCCGCGCCGCACGAGGTGCATAACGGTGCCTTCTTCACCCTCCGAAAACAGCACATCACCTGCCTTGTGCTGCATGATCGGGCAGGACAGGGCGATGTCGCGCAGGTCTTTGAAGTCGGCCGTGGGAGCAAAATGCCTTCTCAGCTCCCGCACCACGAAGATCCAGTCGATCCCGGCCCGCACCTCCTCATTGGAGTTCATCAGCTTGACCATCGTCCGACGCGGGGTTTCGATGAGAATGCAGTTGGATGCTGCTTTGGCGTCACCCAGGCGGGGTTGACCGCTGATCAGGCTCGACTCGCCGAAAAATTCTCCACGGCCCAGCGTGCGTTCCACGCCATCCTCCGTGATGACCACTTCGCCTTCGATGATCGTGAAGAAAGACGCCGCATACTCGCCCTTGCGAAACAGGTATTCCCCTTCGCGGATCAGGTTGGGCATGCGCGGCCTTGGATTGCGCGATGCCAGTTGTGCCGCGAGCGCGTCCCGCTTCTCCTGCGCCTCGTCGAACATCGGCCCCTGCGGGTAGGAGACCATGACGTTGCTTTCGATCAGCAGCTCACGAAAGCTCAGGGCGTTGAGCTCGCGAAACATGGGAATGCGCTGCTGAAACAGCTCCAGCAGCTCGTTTACCGGGCGCATGAACGGCATGCAGTGAAACTGGTACTCGAGCAGCGGATGGTCCGCCGGGTCGATGAGGTTGCCGCGGATGAACTCGATGACATCGTAGCCCTGGTTCATCGCCTGCTTGATCAGCGGGTAGCCCGCCAGTGCGCCGATAACGTACAGGCCCGGCACGTTCGACTCGTAGGTGCTGCTCAGTTCGGGAATGGCATCGGCTTTGTCGTTGGGAAACTCGACGCCGATACTCTCCACGAACTTGCGCGGCGGGATGCCGCCCAAGCGCGCGATGATGCGGTGGCAGCCAAACGCCTTTTCACCTTCCGGTGTATTGAACGTGATCTGCATTGGGTGTTCGGCGTCGGGGGTCTCGATGACTTCCTTCACGCCGGTTTCGTACAGGCAATCGAAGCTCGAAGACGCATCGTTGATGGCAGCGAGCACGGCATTGAGGTTGCCGTCCTTGGCGCGGCTGAATTCCGCCCGACGATTGACGATGGTGACGCGATTCTGGGCTGCCAGACCCAGCGCGTTCTCAATGGCGGCGTCGCCCGCGCCGACGACGAACACACGCTCGTCCCGGTGCGCCTTCGGATCGTCGAGCTGGTACTGCACCAGCGGCAGGTTCTCCCCTGGCGCACCGAGTTTGCGCGGATTGCCGGCAATACCAATGCCGAGAATCACATTGTCGGCGGTGAGGGACGCACCGTTGGCGAGGGTGAGCGTGAACAGATGATTCTGCTCGGCGATGCGCGTCACTTCCGCACCAAAGCGAATGTTCACCCCCTGCGTTTCGAGACTGTCCCGCCAGCCGTCGAGAATCGCCTCGCGGGTTCCGGCACGAAAGTCGAAATCGCTACGCAGATCCAGAAAGCCCGGCTCGTCCATGACGTGCTTGCCTTTCTGATACTGCTGGATGGTCTTTGCGTGTGCTTCGAAGGACTCGAGCAGGACATAACTGGGCTTATCAACGCCCTCCGCGGCATCGTGAAACTGGGCTCTCGCCGCAGCACTCAACCCGCCGGGTCCTGATCCAACGATAGCAATCTTATAGTGCGGCGATCCTCCCTCGCCGGCACCACGATGTTCTGTCGGCTCCATGCCGATCTCGCTCCGTGCCCCCTACCGCACCGAGTCTAACGTAATTCACCGCCGCTAGACCAAGCTTCTTTGCTTCTGCGCTGGTTCCAGATACGCTCGATGCACTCAAAAGGAGGGAGTCCGACGATGGCAGAGCACGCTGCGGAACTTGAGCGCTTCATGCATGGGCTGATACGCCGCAATCCGAACGAACACGAATTTCATCAGGCGGTGCAGGAGGTCGCCACAGATATCATTCCCTACATAGCCGACAAGCCCGAGTATCATGAGATGCAGATTCTCGAGCGCTTGGCCGAGCCGGATCGCATCATCATCTTCCGGGTGTGCTGGCAGGACGACAACAACAACGTACGGGTCAACCGCGGTATGCGGGTGCAGTGGAACAACGCCATCGGCCCTTACAAGGGCGGCATCCGGTTCCACCCATCGGTCAACCAGAGCATCCTGAAGTTTCTGGGTTTCGAGCAGACGTTCAAGAACAGCCTCACGACGTTGCCCATGGGTGGCGGCAAAGGGGGCAGCGATTTCAATCCCAAAGGTAAGAGCGAAGGCGAAGTCATGCGCTTCTGCCAGTCTTTCATCACGGAATTGGCGCGTCACATTGGCCCCGACACCGATGTACCAGCAGGCGACATTGGCGTCGGTGCGCGGGAGGTCGGCTTCATGTTCGGCCAGTACAAACGCCTGGTAAATCGCTTTGAAGGCGTACTTACCGGTAAAGCGCTGGAGTTTGGCGGCAGCGAGATCCGTACGGAAGCCACGGGCTACGGTGCGGTCTACATGATGCGCAACATGTTATCGCACGCAGGCGAATCCATCGACGGGAAGACCTGCC
>JAUILW010000473.1 GCA_030432795.1 Gammaproteobacteria bacterium | reverse complement strand
AGAGGTACTGGGCGAGCTGGAGCTGATTGATCCGCAGTACGTGTCTCTGTTCGAGGCGCGAGCGTTCGCAGGCATGACGGTTGAAGAGACGGCAGCGAGCCTCGGTATGTCGGCGTCTACGGTGAAGCGCCGCTGGAAGGTGGTGCTGGCATGGCTCAGGGTTCGAATGGAAGCCGGACAGGAAGGACCGGCTGAGCGCTAGTCTGTGCGGCGACCAGGTTGCTGAGCCGGGTCTGTGCAAGTTGCCACCGCTGCCAGACGGAGGATGTGTCAGCCAGTGCGCTGTGCGGGATTGTCTCACCTGCGAGATGGATCGCCTGTGCGACTTCGCCGGCGTCGAGCAGCGTTTCCAGATATGCCATGCGATAGAGGAACTGCACCTCTGACGGCAAGTGTTCGTGCAGCTCGGGTAGGCGGGCCGAGAAGTGTTGAATCGCTCGTGGCAGATCGCCGGCGGCCTTCGCAAGTTCGCCTGCCAGCCAGTCCAACGATGCATGCAGGCTCGGATTGTCGGGCTGCTGCTGAGCAGTGTTCTGCAATCGAGCGTAGATGGCAGAAGCTTCGCCAGCGTTGCCGTTGTAGAGGAACGCGACCGCAGGGTAGGTGAGCAACCCGGCCTGGGGGTCCGTGTATGCCCCTTGCGGGGCGACGTCCCTGATGGTCATCGCTGTTGGTAGTGCTGCTGAAACCGGTCGACGCAGCATCTGGAGCTTCAGGAGGTTGACGTGCGGAACCGCCCACTCCTCTGGTGGAGGTCCGTGCAGTGTCTTGTGGGCTTCCACAGAATGGGCATAACGGTTCATCGCGGCTTCGTAGTCGCCCAGCTGCTCGAGCGCCTGCCCCCAAAGTCCATAACCGAGTAGCACACGCGGATGCGCAGGATCTCCACCGGCGCGTACCCATTGTTCGATGGCCTGCTGATAGCTGCCCGCTGCGAGTTCGAAATTGCCTTGCAACGCGTGGTTGTAACCGTACTCTGCATTCACCGTCGACCAGAGGTAGTCGTTTTCGGGTGAGAAGCTCTCAATCCAGTCGGATGCTTCATCGAGCAGCCCTGGCACCCGGCTGATGAGATCCGCTTGTTCTGACATGTCGTAGGCCATGCTCAGGCGTGTGCGCACCTCAGGGTGCAACGGGTGGTTCGCCGGCAGCGCACTGTTTGCCAGCGTCAGTGCACGCTCGTTCTGTTGGATGGCCTCGCCTCGCAGGTCCCAGGCATACATGGCAACACTCAGGGACATGTGCAGTTCCGCCCGTGTGGCGGCGTCGATGTCGTCCTCGCTGCTCAGTCGTGCAGCAGCGACCGTGAGTACGTCGCGCATTGTGGCGTCTTTTCCGACGCGCAAGGTGCTCGTCCAACGGGTACTTGGGGCGGTGATGATGTCGTTCAGAAAGGTGGCGATGCTTTGCGCCCGCTGCAGTTGCGCTTCTGCCCGACGCGTCTGGTCCAGGGAATACACCAAGGCAGCGATCAGAATCGTCACGGCAGCGGACGCTGCCACGACCGGGGCCTTGTGCCGCGTAAAGAATCTGCGCAGTCGATAGTGCCACTCGTCCGGGCGGGCGCTGACCGGTAAACCGGCGAGATATCGCGAAACATCGAGGTGCAGCGCATCTACCGATGCGTAGCGACGATCGGCGTCTGGATGCAGGGCTTTCAGCACGATGGCATTGAGATCCGACCGCAGGGCGCGAAGCAGGTTGCGACGGCTTTCCCCGCAGTGCTCGAGCTGTAGCTGCTGCTCGTGTTCGCCCGCGGACAGAAAGCGGTCCGCCATGGGAGGTGCTTTTTCCCGGTCGATGTACTCTGCCAGTTGCTGAAGTGTTCGGCTGGAGCGCTGAAAAGGCAGTCGGCCGGTTAGCAGGCGATACAGCAGCACACCGAGTGCGTACTGATCTTCGAGTGCTGAGCTCTGTCCACGCAGCAGGCGTTCGGGAGAGGCGTAGTCCACGGTCAGGCGTGCGCCGAGCACTTGCGTATGATCCACATCCTCATCTGAGCGCAGGAACTTGGCGATGCCGAAATCGAGCAGCTTCGGCACGCCGTTCTCCGTGACCAGAATGTTGCCCGGCTTGATGTCCCGGTGCACGATCAACTGGCGGTGGGAGTATCGTAATGCGTCGCAGACTTTCAGCCACAGTTCGATCCGACCGCGGATGCCGAGGTGCTGTGCGTCGCAGAACGTCGATATCGGCTGGCCGTCGATGTACTCCATGACGTAGAACGGCACGCTGTCGTTACCGAGTTCTATGAATGAGGCGATATAGGGATGGCGGAGCCTGGCTAGCGCACGCTGCTCCTCGCGGAATCGCTTCAGCTCGTCGCCGCCCGGCATGGGTGCGTTGATGGTCTTCAATGCGAAGCGGCTGGTGATGCCAGCCTGTTCCCGTGTCGCCATATACACGGTGCCCATGCCGCCTACACCGAGGACGTGTTCGAGCTGATAGTCGCCGAGTTTCTGCCCAGAGAAATCTGTGGGTGTTGGAACGGTCGGATACCCGGTCAGTATCGCTTCATCAGCTTGTGTGAGATTGTCGATCAATGCGTTGACGAGGTTGTGAACGGCTGTGTCACCCGCGCAGGCTTCGCGCACGAACGCCGGTCGCTCGTGTGGCGGCAGGCCGAGTGAGCGCTGGCAGATTTCCAGCGCTCGTTGCTCCAGCTTTCGCTCCATGCGTTGCGTGACAACCCCGTGTCAGAGAACGTACCGAAAGGCAGTTACGATCCGATAGTAGCAAATCGGTTCGGCACAGCCAGGCCGTGTAGTTTTGCTCACGGGGTGGTTATTTGCGGGGACGATGTCTTCTAGCGAACGTTATGCAAAAAGTGTTTGCTATCAAGAAACTCCAAATGGCGTGTCATCTCGCCCGTGTCGAGTACTTGCTGTGGAAAACGCGGAAAAAAATCCCGCATAAACAGTGGCTTATGTGTATGCACCATGGGTGCCAGCGATTCCTGGCACGGTTCCTGCTCTATCTTCGACATAGCCGCAAGATCTGCGAGCGGCGACAAGCAAAAAATTGTTATCAGGAGATGGGACATGAGAATCGAATTGAAAGATCTGAGCGACGTGCAGGACCTGAGCGCGGACCAGCTCGGCAATGTTCGCGGCGGCTTGTACTGGAACTTCTATCGCCAGCCGAGCTATT
>JAUILW010000472.1 GCA_030432795.1 Gammaproteobacteria bacterium | reverse complement strand
CGGCGTTCACCGACTGGATGGCGTCTGGCAGACGGTTGCTGGGAGACAATCCCGATGCCACTTATCACACGGCCGAAGTGTCGAGCCGCCACATCTATCGCATCGAAGGCACGCTTGGCGAGGCCCAGTACATTGGCATCATGGCCTACGGACGCGGCCTGAACGGTTGGAATCGCGCCGGTGTGAATCTGTCCATGGAAGACCTCACGTTCACGGATGACGGGGCATTCGAGATCGTGGCGAGCCGTGAGCGTCCTGAGGGCAACGCACACTGGTTGCCGCTGGAAGAGGACACCCACCTGCTCATGGTGCGCAGGTATTACACTGCGTCGCAGAGGCAGCGCCCGGGAGAACTGCAGATCTCACGGCTGAACCCTGGTGAGGTGCGCCCATTGGCATTGCAGGAGCGGTTGCAGCGGGCGGCCCGCTTCGTCAGCGAAACCATGCGTGGCACCCTGGCGCTTGCGCAGATGATGTCGCAGCACCCCAACAGCGCCGATGCACCACCTGAATACAATGCAGATTTCGGTGGCATCTTCTACCCAACCCAGGACAACATCTATCTCGGCACGTGGTACCGGCTCGCGCCCGACGAGGCGCTGGTGGTCGACGGCGACGTGCCTGATGCGCTGTACTGGTCGGCTTCGCTGCAGAATGCCTGGCTGCAGTCCTATCCAAACCCCTTGGCGGCAATACACCACACACAGATCCGTACACACGACAACCGCTACCGGCTGATCGTCTCCGCTCATGATCCCGGCTCAGCCAACTGGCTGGACACCGGCGGCCAGCGAGAGGGGCTGCTCGCCATCCGTTACCTGATGAGTCGCGATGAGGCAGTCAGGCCAACCATGCGCGTTGTAAAGACTTCAGACCTCGCATCCGCTCCCCATGCCCTGCCCGCAGAATGCCGGCGCCTCTCAGCTGCGGAGATCGAAGCGCAATTTGCAGACGTGGAAGACCGCGCCGAAGTGCAGGAAGGTAGCGGCGGTGGCGCCGTGAACACCTGGCATGCGGACGGTAGGTTCGTGTCTCGCTGGCAGACCGCCAACAGTAGCGGCGAGCTTACGGGCACCTGGTGGGTCAATGACCGTGGAGAACGGTGTGTGCGCATGGCCGACGTGCCGGACTCAGGCCCAGCTTTGCGCTGTGGGCCGATCTACGCATGCGGCGATGCGTACCGATCGGTCAACGGGCGCGGGGAGACCCACGGCATACACCGCCTGAAGCTACTCTCGTCAAATCCCTGAATACTGCTTACAAGCCCGGAACATACGTTCCGATCCGCACGCTATAGTCCCCACACCGCCGTCAAACACTTCGCTCATGCGTATCTGCATCGCCATTCTCACAGGTCTGTGGGCATCCGTATCTGTGGCCAACCCGGAGCGTGTCGTTTACGTCGACGGCAGCCTCTTCTTCGACTGTGCCGGGCGCTACGACGCACAGCGGCGCAGCTGCATGACCGGTACCGAGCAGGCGTACGCGACGCTCGAAAGCGCCACCGCCGCAGCGTCGCCAGGCACCCACTTCATCGTGCGCGAAGGCAGCTATGAGGAAGCGCTGCACCTGACGGTATCCGGTACGGCATCCGCGCCGATCCGCTTTACCGCTGCACCCGGGGAGAAGGTGCATCTGAAGAATACGGACAGCATCGACGGCGATGAAGACTACGGCCCGATCTGGCTGGATGGTGTGTCGTACAACCACGTGGAGGGATTCACGGTGAGCGGCTCTGTGGGCTTTCTGCGAGCGGTAGACGCCCACTACAACGTGGTGCGGGGCAACACCTTCGACACAGCCGAAGTCTACCCATCGGCCAGCAAACGCGGCGGGCTTTACTTCGCCTGGAGCAACTACAACCGCATCGCCGACAACCGCATCATTCGCGGCACCGACAGCCTGTCGCTGGTGCACTCGAACTTCAACGTCGTGGAGAACAACCACTTCGACACGGCCGGCCATGACGTGTGGAGCATCAAGTGCGGCAGCCACAACGTCATCCGCGGCAACTTCGCGCGGAACCCCAAGCAGAAGATCGGCTCCGTGTTCGATTGCGAAGCGCAAACCACCCGCTGGGCAGGCAACGGTCCGCACGCTGTGGACCGGGAAATTCTCGATGCCAGTCGCCGAAACCTCATCGAAGGCAATGCGTTCGCCCAGACCATCGACTACTACAGCACCTCCGGCGGTAACGGCATTCAGTACGCCGGCCAGCAGGGCATCATCCGCCGCAATGTGTTCTATCAGAACAACGTCGGCCTCGGTATGACCCACTACGGGCCGGAAGCGGACTACAACTGGGGCAATCGGGTGTACAACAACGTGTTTCACGACAACATCTGCGGCGGCCTGCTGGTGATCGGCGCAGATGCCGTGGGTCGCGTGGAAGACAACCGCTACGTGAACAATGTGTTCTGGGACAACCACGGCTGGGGTCACGAAGGAAACTGCCTGGATGATCAGCCGGGACAGATCGTTTTTCGCGGCGCCTTTTTCAAAGGCCACCACCTGACCCGCAATCTCATCGCGAGCCCCGCAGGAAAACACACGGTGGTAGAAGAGTTCGGCAACGGCTGGCTGATCTCAGAAGTGCAAGCTGAAGGAACGGTAAGCGATACGCTGGAGGCAGATCCCCGCTTCGTGGACGCGGCAAACCGAGACTATCGGGCGCAGGATGGCAGCCCCATGATCGATGCAGGCGCTGCGCTGACCACCGTCACTGAGGCGAACGGCAGCGGTCAGCACCTGACGGTGGAAGACGCCGGCTGGTTCTACGACGGCTTCGGCATTCCCGGCGAGGCGGGTGACTTGATCCGCATCGGCGAGAGCACCGCTCGCATCATCGGCATCGACTACGAGCGCCAGGTGATATCCCTGGATCGGCAGGTTACCTGGCGCCGCGGCGACCCGGTATACACCGCCTATGAAGGCAATGGTCCCGATCTGGGCGTGCACGAACGCTGACGTATTCGGGATTCACGTATACCGACACGGCGCCTCAAAAGCGACGATTGCAGGGTAACCAACGCAGGGAAGTTGCCATGTGGATCGAAGACCCTTTCAAAGCCATCGCCGTCGGCACCATCGCCGTCATGACGGGCTTTTTCATCATCGCAGGCGTCATCACCGCACTATCCACGGTGATCTAGCAAATCC
>JAUILW010000471.1 GCA_030432795.1 Gammaproteobacteria bacterium | reverse complement strand
TTTGGCGACAACGACACGCTTGCAGGCCTCGTTACCAATCTCATTCAGGCGGAAGTGTGCATTCTGCTGACCGATACCGAGGGGCTGCGGCAGGAGGATCCGCGCAGCAACCCACAGGCGGAACTTGTGCGTTTCAGTCGTGCGGATGACCCGGCGCTTCGCGCGATGGCGGGCCCCAGCGGCGCGTTCGGCCGCGGCGGCATGGTGACCAAGGTGAAAACCGCGCGCCTCGCCATGCGATCCGGCGCGCACACCGTCATCGCGGACGGACGTTCCCCAGGCACCGTCACGGCGGTGCTGGCAGGGCAGGTCACCGGGACGCTTCTGGCGGCCACCGTGCGGCCAATGGATGCAAGAAAGCGCTGGATTGCCGGACACATGCGCCCGCGTGGCGATGTGCAAGTTGACGCCGGTGCGGCTCAGGCGCTGGCTGCCGGGCGAAGCCTGCTCAGCGTTGGTGTGACGCAGGTACGCGGTGACTTCCGACGCGGAGAAGTGGTGCGTTTGCTGGATGCAGCAGGGTCGGTGCTTGGGCAGGGGTTGGTGAACTACCCCTCAGAAGAGGCTCGCAAGCTCATTGGTGTCGCCTCCGGCGACATGCACGCACGCCTGGGTTACATGAACGAGCGGGAGCTCGTTCACAGGGACAACCTAGTGCTTTTTGAGGGAGATTAGCGCGGTTCACGCACCCCCGGCGCTGGCCGGGGGCTGACGCCGAGGCTGACACTATTCGGCGGTGAGGCCGTTGATCTGCGTGCTCAGGCGGGACTTTTGCCGGGCAGCGGTGTTCTTGTGCAGCATGCCCTTATCGGCCATACGGTCGATGACCGGCACGGCAGCCGTGTAGGCATCACGCGCCTTGTCGGCGTCACCCGAGTCGATGGCTGCCCGTACACGCTTGATGTACGTACGCACCATGGACCGCTGGCTGGCGTTCTGGCGGCGACGCTTCTCTGCTTGACGTGCGCGCTTGCGCGCTTGGGGCGAATTGGCCAAAGGTGGCTCCGAGGCTCGAAAATGAGGGGCGGCAATATGCCGCCGAGGCGCGGTGTTGTCAACCGCTAGGCTGGGTCTGCAGATGGCTCACAGCCGCTCCACCCATCCCTCGACGATAGCGGCTGCCACCCAGGCGAGCGGTGGAATGACCAGATAGCTGACCAGGCGCGTCACCAGCTTCAGATCCACCGGCCAGTTGGACATGCCACGTACACGGTCCATGTGCGCGCACACGCTTTCCAACGTTGTGGTGTCGTCTTTGGCGAGGCCCTTCAGCTGCAGGCGTAGCGATTCGAGACGCGCCTGCTTGAGCGTCTGCATGCGTCGCCGGATGCCGCTGAGCGGCAGCAGAAACAAGATGGCGGCAGCGGGCAGGCCGATCAGCATGCCCCAGAAATAGTTGACCAGACGAAACTCCGCATCGAGTGCCTGCAAAGGCATGAGGGCGAGCGCTCCTACAACCACGAGGAGATCGTAGGTGGCGAGCTTGCGCATTGGCAACACGCTCGTCTTGTCATAGAGGTTGAAAGGCAGTTCACCGCCCAGCTTCGACAGGGTGAGGCTCAGCCGTATCCGCCAGGTCAGCACCAGTGCCACGGACGTCCAGACGATTATGTTGCCCACGAATATGACGATATCCGCCGGGCGGAAATCTGCCGTGTCTCGCCAGTAGCTGATGATGTAGTGGTTCTGATCGGCGCCGAAGACAGCCCCGGCCAGCAATGGCAGGGTTGCCCACCAGGGCAGCCGGTAGAGCTGAGTGTTCAGGACCAAGGTGGATGGCAGTTCAGGGCGTGCATCTGCGAGGTCCGCAGTGCGCGATGCAAGAAAAGCCATGCAGAACAGGAAGTACCACGGCATCACGGAAAACATGAGCAGCGTGCCGGTGGCGTGCCGCGGCGACATGTCGCTGGCGCCGGCGGGGACCCAGTTCCAGAGCGTAAGATACAGCACCAGTGTGGCCAGCCCGCCGATGAGCAGCCACCAGCGCCTGCCGGGCTTTGTCGCCAGGGTGCGCAACCAGACAAGCCGCATGTTCGTCAGCGCTGTTGCGGTGCTGGCTGCTACCTACTTCGGATGCAGCACCACCGGCATGGTGGCGTAGCCTTTCACGAAGCTCGACTGCACCCGCTCGATGGGGCCGACGATTTCGATCTTGTGGAAACGCGCCATGATCTCTTCCCACAGAATGCGCAGCTGCATCTCGGCGAGCCGGTTGCCCATGCAACGGTGCACGCCGAAGCCGAAGGATACGTGGTGCCGTGCGCGGGGCCGGTCGATCCAGAAACGGTCCGGGTCTTCGATGACGGTTTCGTCACGGTTGCCCGATACGTACCACATGGCGACCTTGTCGCCTTTTTTGATGGTCTTGCCGCGAAACTCGATGTCGCGGTTGGCGGTGCGCCGCATATACGCCAGCGGCGTCTGCCAGCGGATGATCTCCGAGACCATGTTCGGAATCAGGCTGTGATCCGCGCGCAGCTTGTCGTATTCGCCGGGGTTCTGGTTGAGCGCCAGCACGCCGCCCGAGATCGAGTTGCGGGTAGTGTCGTTGCCGCCGACGATGAGCAGGATCAGATTGCCCAGATACTCCATGGGCGGCATGTTCTGGGTGTCTTTGCCGTGCGCCAGCATGGAGATCAGATCGAACTTGGGTGGTTCGTTCTTGCGTTGCTCGTAGAGCGCGGTGAACTCCTCGAGGCACTCCAACAATGCTGCGCGGCGCACCGGTTCCGGCGTCGGCCCCCCGGCGAGCTCGCCGGACGTTGCCATGTCTGACCAGTAGGTGAGCTTGCGGCGCTCCTCGAAGGGAAAGTCGAAGATGGTGGCGAGCATCTGCGTGGTGAGCTCGATAGACACGCGGTCCACCCAATTGAATTCTTCGCCGATGGGCAGCGAGTCGAGAATGTTCTGCGCACGCTCGCGGATGACATGCTGCAGGTGCGCCAGGTTCTGCGGTGCGACCACGTTCTGCACGGTCTTGCGCTGCGCGTCGTGCTTCGGCGGGTCCATGGCGATGAAATTCACCGTCTGGAAGTCTTCCGGCCGGTCCGCCAGGGTGATGCCCGGTTCGGAGGAGAAGTCGTCGTGCCGCTTCTCGATCTCCATGATGTCGTCGAACCTGGTGATCGACCAGTACGGCCCGAACATGCTGTGCTTGTGGTAATGCAC
>JAUILW010000470.1 GCA_030432795.1 Gammaproteobacteria bacterium | reverse complement strand
TCTTTCTCGAAGAACTCGCGGGAGGTGTAACGGTATCCCTCGAGCAGCGAGCCGCGCGTGCGCTGCTGCGGATAGCTGTCGATCTGAATGGGTTCTACGCGTTGCTCGGCCATAGGTTCATCTCCCGCTCGTGTAGCGATATTTGTAACACGCTCCAAGGTGGCAGGGTAGAGGGGAGTTCAGGTTGGCGTGGATAAATTGCCGGGAACGCGGGTGGGAGGCAGGCTCAGGCGATGTACTCGTAGTACTCGAGGCCGTTGTCGTCGTACTGGCCGTCACGATTGCCGATGCGGGTGATGTGAAACACTCCGGTGCGACGCTCGTTGGGCCGCTCGAGTTCGCCGCGGTCGTGCAGGCTTTGATAATCGGTCTGATTCAGATCCACGGGTGTCTGTGCGAGCGCCTCAGCGAAGCGGATGCGCGAGGCGGCCTCCTCCCAGCCCTGCACCACCCGCATGGGGATAATCTCGGCGGCGTCGCCGCTGCCGTAGCCTACGGTGAGAATCATTTCATCGCCGAGGTGCAGACCCTTCTGGAAGGCTTCCTGGAGCCCGGCCGCGAGCCATGCAGGCAGCGATGCGGTGTACAGATTGCCCACCTGCTTCATGTCGGAAGCGCCGAGCACCAGCTTGTTGGCAATGTCTGTCTGCCACATCGGCATGCTGCGCATGGAGCGCAGCGCCTGGGTGGCGTTGGGGTAGAGTTCTGCTGAAAGCCGTTGCTGTTTCACCAGGTCGAAGACGTAGGGCTGTTCGACAAGCTCGGTGCGAAGCGTCGATGCATCCACACCTGAGTGATTGGCAATCTCCGCAAGCTCCGCGTGGTCCTCGGCATCGCCCACGGCCAACAGGTACAGCAGCATCATTGCCAGGCCGGTCTCGGCCATGCGCTGGTATGGACGGTGCAGAAACACGGCCCGCATATCGCGCAGGAAGCGCTTGCCCGAGCCGCTGATCTTGGCCTTCATGTCCGCCGTCGCTGCCAGCACCTCGTCGATGTAGCAGGTGGTGGAGTACTTGCCGTTGAACAGCGGATAGTCGCGCGGTTGGGAAAAGCGGGTGGGTTCCTGATGCGTGAACCTGGACAGCGGCTTGCGGAAATCCGGCCCACGGTAGTCGGAAGAGGTGCCTGATGTGGCGAGTTCGATGGTCAGCAGCTTTGGCTGCACCTCGATAAGCATTGCCACGGCTCCGGCGCCCTGTGTGGGTTCGCCCGAGGTGCCACGCTCATACTCGGCAATGTCCGAACACACAACGATGGCGAGGCGTTCGTGACCGTCGAGAGCCAGATACCGTGCGGCGGCCTTCATGGCGTACACGCCGCCGAGGCATGCGTGCTTGAACTCGGGCACCTCGCAGCTGCGGCTCAGCATGGGCCGACCCATGCCTGCCAGGGCTTCGTTGACCATGCCTTTGACGATGACGGCGCCAGCGGAGTTGTCCGTACTGGATTCGGTACCTAAGCCCAGAAATCCCACACGCGTAGGATCGATGTCGTACTGGTCTAGTAGTCTGAGTACCGCCGTGGCGGCCATGGTGTAGGCGTTTTCGGTGGGCCCGGGCAGTCGGTAGCTGGCGCCGATAACGCTTGCCACTTTGTCCCAGCTATCGCCGCTCCAGCGGCACCACTGCTCCAGATCCACGCGATACGGCGGAATATATGCAGCCAGGCCGCTGATGCCGATGTCGGGATGCTGATTGGTCACGCTGAAAAATCCGCTGCTTCAGTTACGAGTATAGGCTCAGGCGCGCTCGGCTGGGCTCTCGGCGGCCCAAGAATACTGCGACCGGTGCTCAGCTGCCAGGCAAAAACGTAAAGAATCTTCTTGACGAGCCTTCACCACCATCCTTATCAGTGGGCCGAATGAATGGGCTGCCAGTTTGCGGGGCATCCTATAGCAGAGCGGGGCGCAGTGCCACGGCCTTGTCTGATAGGCGGCATGATTCAACCGATGGTCGGCATCGCCTGGGCGTGCTGCTGGCGAAGCGCCGACCATTCCAGCTTGAACCACGGTGTGAAACGTGCAGGTTCCGCCGCCATCTCCGCATCCAGCACATCGGGAAGCACCCAGCGGATCTCTTCTACCTCTTCTCGGTTCACCACAGGAGGATCGTCGGTAGTGCCGACAAACACCCAACAAAGCTCATGCTCGGTACCCAGGTCTTCGAATTCTGCTCGATACTCGAATTTGTATACGAACGACAGTTCAGCCTGCTGACCCAACTCTTCGCGCAACCGGCGGCGGGCGGCGGCGGACGTCTGCTCCCCCTGGCGCGGGTGCGAGCAACAGCTGTTGGACCAGTAACCGGGCCACAAACGCTTGTTTCGGGCCCGTTGCTGAATCAGCAACTCGCCACGGCTGTTGAAGATGAACAGCGAAAAAGCCCTGTGCAGCTTGCCGCTGCCATCATGGCACGCGGCCTTGTCCAGCACGCCGACTATGGTGTCGCTACTGTCCACGAGCATGAGCGGCTCGTCTTCGAACGACACGACTTCGGCTTTGCTGTGTACGGTCACCCCTCGCTCCCTCGATCTCAGGCGTGGTTCGCCAGTGATTGTGCCGCCTCGGTGAGTTGCCTGCGGGCCCGGTTCTGCTCTCTCCAACGCCGCCGAATATTGGACGGTGACACGAACCAGGGCCGCCAGCGTTCCGGCAGCCACCGTTTGATGGCCGAGTGTACGCGGCTGGGGCGTCGCTCTGCCCACACCTCCATGGCGGTGTCGGCGATGCTGCACACCACCGCAAAGCGTAAGCCGTTCCATGTGCTGAAGCGCGCGACAGTAGCGCTGTCTGCATCTGCTGCCGCGGCCTGATAGCGCATGGCGAGGCGTCGTTTGACGCTGAGGTCCTGCAGATCGTGCGTGGACAGCAGCACCACGCGGTCTGTGCGTCGTGTGGTGGTGGCCACGGTTTCGAACGACTCATCGGCAGCCGTATCGATCACTCGGGTTGGTACTATCAGTGCCCCGGCAGGGTAGTGCTCGCCCAGAGCATCGGCCATGCCCCAGGCGAGAATGAGGTCGCAGCCTCCTGCTTGCAGTGATTGGGCGGCGGCGAAAACGGAAGCTTCGTCGCCGTTCGTCCGCCGCAGCATGAATCGTGGCGACTTTCGGAACGCTGAAGCCGACTGTTCGGCGCGCGTGTCAAACACCAGCACGCCGATCCGGTTGGCAGTTTTC
>JAUILW010000019.1 GCA_030432795.1 Gammaproteobacteria bacterium | reverse complement strand
AGACGCGTATTCATTTCCATGAAGTACACGGCATCGTTGGCGAGATCGTAGATGAACTCCACGGTACCAGCGCCCACGTAGCCCACTTCGTCGGCAATCTTGCGTGTGTGCTCGAGCACGGACTGTTTCAAGCGTTCGGGCAGCGCGGTGGATTCGCTTTCCTCCAGCACTTTCTGCTTATCGCGCTGCACGCTGCAATCGCGGATGCCAAGGACCTTGGCGTTGCCGTGCGTGTCACGCAGCAGCTGTGCTTCGATATGCCGCAGCGACGTAACATACTTCTCAAGGTACACATCGCCATTGCCGAACGCCGCACGCGCTTCCACAGTAACGCGCACGAACTGCTCGTGGAAATCGCTGGCCCGCTCTACGACCTGGATGCCCTTGCCGCCTCCGCCGTGCACCGCCTTGATGAGTACCGGGTAGCCGATCTCCTCCGCCACCTCCGCAGCACGTTCCACCGACGTGAGAATGCCGTGCGAACCCGGCACTACCGGCACGCCTAGCTTGAGCGCTGTATTGATGGCATTCGACTTGTTGCCCATGGTCTCCATGCTGGTAACCGGCGGGCCGATGAAGTTGATGCCGTGCCGGCGCACCAGCTCGGCAAACTGCGAGTTTTCTGACAGGAAGCCGATGCCCGGGTGCAGCGCGTCCACGCGCTCATTTTCCGCAACGCTGAGCACGCTCATGGCGTTTAGGTAGCTTTCATCGGGCGTGTTACCGCCGATGGCCACCAGGCTGTCGCGCTCGGTAAGCATGTCCGCCGCGGCTGACTCCATATCCGGGTCGGACTGCACGAGCACCACTTCGATGGCGTTTCTCTGGGCGATGCGGATGAGCTTCACCGCGGTACACCCACGCGCGTGAATGAGCACGCGCCGCACCGGGCGCACCAGGTCCGCATCGGTGTAGCGTGGATGGTGCGCCACGACTACCGGTGTTTCCTTGGCAAGCACGCCCGCTCGCACGCGTTCCACCACTTCCACCACGGATTCTTCCGGCACTGGAATGTCTTCGTCGATTGCGCGCAGCTGCTCGTCCAGCTCCGGGTAGAAGGGATGCTGCACCAGGCCCTGCATTGAGTCTGGATTGCGGGACAGGTAGTTCGCCAGTATGGAGTCCAACGGCAGGTTAGACGGGGTAACGATCTGCCCGGCAAAGGGCATGCTGGTGGCCGACCAATAGTAGGTCTGCGCCAGCGGGTGGGTGACAAAGCTCGCCTGCGCACCGCCCGTGCAGTCGCCGAAGCCGAAGACGATCACCGGCAGGTCGTGGTCGCGCACGAAACGGGTGATGCGATCGTTCACCGCCGCCATGGAGAAAAGCGCGCCCGCACCCTCCTTGGTCTGCATGCCTCCGGAGGAGACGAAACACACGACCGGCAGATGTTCCTCGGCGCACCGCACGAGCAATCGGCAGAACTTCACTGCGCTGGCCATGTCGAACGCGCCGGCCTGAAAGTTGACGTTGGATACCACCACACCCACGCGGAAAGCGTCCGCGCCGGTATTGAAATCGCCGATGCCGGTGATGATGCCGCACGGCGGCAGCTTGCGGTTCAAAGCGTCCTCGATGGACAGCCGGAAGCCAGGGAAACTACGCGGATCGCTGGAGATCAGATCGCCGTCGAGTTCATCGAAACGGGTAAAAAAGCGATTGATGATGTCTTCGTGGGTGATGCGATAGCGTTGCCGGAACTGACGCACCACGTTCTGGATCTGCAGATCGCGGTAGGCGATGTTCAGGCGGTTCCAGAAGTCCTTGCGGCGGCCGATGTTGCGCGGCGCGATGCGGCCCTGATAGTTCTTGCCATGCCGTTCGGCGTTGATGAGCGATTCCAGCAGGCTCTCGAACATATAGGTGACAACGACAAACAGCGCATCAGCCAGGTGCGGGAACGACAAGCGCTTCCACTCCTCCACGGCGCGGAAAAACTCGCTGCCCTTGGGCTGATCCAACACCCGCTCGTACCAGTCCAGCACCTGTGAGCGCAGAAACTCGGCGGCTCCCTCCTCGGTCATGCCCTCCTTTGCGGAGATGGTCACACCGCGGGCAGCGAGGCCGATGGTGGTATCCAGCAGACCGGCAAGCGACTTTCGCGACAGCGACTGGGTCTTCTGCGCTTCCCCGGCAATGGAGTCGAGGTTGGCGATAATCTGGTCGTACACCGAGTCGAACAACAGCAGGCTTTCGCACTCGCGCACGAAGTCGGCCCGTAGATCGTCATCCACCAGCACCTCGAGCACCGTCATGTCCTTGATGGCGATGGCCCGTCCTTCGTCGAGCTGTGGCCGCACGAACTCCGCGAAGCGGCGCTCCAGGAACGTGCGGTTGACGATGATGTCGCTGCCCTCGATGTCGAGGCCCGGCAGCAGCGGCGCGCCGGTGATCGCCAGGTTCAGCTCGGAGGTGAGCTGCGTGGCGAGGTAGGCGTCGGACTTGTCTTCCACACCGCGCCCGGCGAGCAGCTTCTTGCCCTGGAAGCTGAAGCGCTCGAGCATATGCGGGTACAGCTCGCCATCCATGCGGATGGCTTCGATGAAATGCCGCGGCTCGGAGATGTCGCTGACGCGCAGGATCGACTCGGTGTCTTCGTGGTGTGACAGCAGATCGATCAGCGCCCGTAAATTGCCGACCGCCTCGCCCTTCCAGCGGTTGTACAGATACACGCCGGTACGGGTGATCAGCGCGCTGCGCGCCTCATCGTAGTTCTTCTGCGGCTCCCCGAACAGCAGCCGACCCAGACGGCCGCGCTCCTCGTTCAGAGCTTCTTTGCGCTCGTTGTAGGTGCGGAATGCTTTGCTCAGGCCGTCGTCGTAGACGATCTTGTCCGGGTCCTGCAGCCACTTCAGGAACGACTGCCGCCGCTCCATGTCCGCGCGCTTGTCGAGTTCACCCTGCGGCAGCTCCCGGTCCGCCAGGCGGCCGTATTGCGATGTGGTGGTGGCTTTGATGCGCTTGCGCAGGTTCAGGTAGCGCAGGTAGCGATACGCGACACCAAAGACATTGAGGTATTCGGTGGGATTCTTGGTGAGCTTGAGCGCCGCGTGCGACTGCATCTGCTGGAGCTGCTCCGACGGCTGCAGATACCGCTGCAGGCTCTGTCGGTAGTGATCCAGGATGTACGGATTGTCGGCAACGAACTCCTTGGCGTAGGTTTCCACCTGCTCGATGGCGCTTGCAATGGCATCGCGGAGCACGTCGATGGCGGGCTCTTTGTCGCCCACCGCGAAGTCGATGATCCCGTCGATGTTGCCCTGCTCGTAGAGCTCGTAGGCTGAGAGCCCCACATACTGGGCGCACTCCTGCCAGGACAGGTTCAACCGCCGGGCGATGCTGGCAAGCCCCACCGGCTGGATGGTGGAGAACACGCCATCCTTCACCGCCAACAGCACATTGCTCGCCGCCAGCGGAATGGCGCCGCCGGAGTAGCCCAGGCCGAAGACGATACCCACTGTTGGCACGTCAACGTTGCAGGACTCGACGATCAGGCGCGAGATGGAATGCGCCTGGTTGTTTCGGTTGGCTTCCTCCTTGGAGTCGGCGCCTGGGGTGTCCATGACGTTGACGATGGGAATACGTCGGCGGGCGAACAACGTGATCTGCTCTGCCGCCGCCAGATGGTGCTGCGGCATCCACATGCCGTTTTCCACCGAACGATCCTGGGCGATGAAGCCCACCAGACGCTTCTCGTCGGCAAACTCCATCTCGATGGTCGCCGTGTAAAACTGCCCATCGGAGCGTTCGCTCTCCACGCGGCCGAGCTGACGGATGATCTCCGGCGCCGGCGTGCGCCGCTGGTCCTCCGCAGGAGCCACTACTGTTTCTATATAGGAATCGACATCCATGTTCGCCAGCAGGCGGCACTGGCGACGGATCTTGGTCTCGCTGACCAGCCCCCGCAGGGCGTCGTCGGCAGCTTCCGAGGCCGGAAAGAGAGAAAAGTCGCGTGCAAGGCTTTCGGCGATCAGATAGAGCCGATCGCCCTCAATGAGCTGTTTATCCACGGGCCGCCGACTGGTTAAAATTGTTGCGTACTCTAGTAGCTCGACGCGCCCAACTCAATGATTGCTCCAACCGCGACAAACGGCCTGACCATCGCCATTTTGACCATATCGGACACCCGCACGCTGAAGGAAGACACCTCAGGCGCCCTGCTGGAGGAGCTGGCGACGGCCGACGGCCACCAGGTAGTGGCCCGGAATCTGGTGCGAGACGACATCTACGCTGTGCGGGCGGTGGTGTCCGCGTGGATCGCCGACGAAGCGGTTGCGGTGATCGTCACCACCGGCGGCACCGGCTTTACCGGCCGGGACAGCACGCCGGAGGCCCTCAAACCCCTGTTCGACAAGCACATCGATGGCTTCGGCGAGCTGTTCCGGCAGATTTCCTACGACGAGATCGGCTCTTCCACCATCCAGTCCCGCGCCGTTGGTGGCCTGGCAAATGCCACGCTCATATTCGCGCTGCCGGGCTCCAGCAACGCGGTGCGCACCGGCTGGGAGAAAATCCTTCGCAGCCAGCTCGACATCAACAACAAACCCTGCAACTTTGCCGAACTGATACCCCGTTTCCGCGAAAGCGGCCAGCGCTGAGGAGAACCTGTGTCCGAATCCATCTACGTCGCAAGCGCACAGCGCACGCCGATCGGCGCTTTTCAGGGTGAGCTTGCCCACCTCACAGCACCGGAACTCGGCGCCCATGCCATTCGTGCCGCACTTGCGCAGATCGATCCGGTGGCGGTGCAGGAGGTGATCATGGGCAATGTCATCAGCGCCGGCCTCAAGCAGGCACCCGCTCGACAGGCCAGCCGTGGCGCCGGCCTCGACGACGGGATCGGCGCAACCACGCTCAACAAGGTCTGCGGTTCCGGCATGAAGGCCGTGATGCTGGCCCACGACGCCATCCTGGCAGGTTCCGCGGACACCATCGTTGCCGGCGGCATGGAAAGCATGAGCAACGCGCCCTATCTGCTCACCAAGGCACGCAGCGGGCTGCGTCTGGGGCACACGGACCTCAAGGACGCCATGTTTCTCGACGGCCTGGAAGATGCGGACACCGGTGGTTCCATGGGCAGCTTCGCCCAGGCCACCGCAGACGCCTATCAGCTCAGCCGCGAAGCCATGGATGCCTACGCCACGACCTCTGTTCAGCGCGCCCGCGCCGCCATCGAGGCGCAAACGCTGGCCTCCGAGATCAGCCCGATCGAGGTGGGCGATGGCACGGTTCGCGACGACGAGCAGCCCCGACGTGCGCGGCTGGAAAAGATTCCCACGCTGCGCCCGGCGTTCAAAGCCGACGGCACAATCACCGCTGCCAACTCGAGCTCCATCTCGGACGGCGCAAGCGCCCTGGTGATCACCCGACACGCATCCCTAACCGGTGAAACACCCCTTGCGCGCATCGTCGGCCACGCAACCCACGCCCAGCACCCGAGTGAATTCACCACCGCGCCGGTAGGTGCCATGCGCAAGCTGGCCGACCGCCTCGGCTGGAACCTGGCGGATGTGGAGGTGTTCGAGATCAACGAAGCGTTTGCCATGGTGACCATGCTCGCCATGCAGGAGTTGTCTCTGCCACACGACCGGGTCAATCTCTACGGCGGCGCTTGCGCCCAGGGCCACCCCATCGGCTCCACCGGCGCACGGTTGATCGTCACCCTGGCCCATGCCCTGCACCGCGAGGATGCCCGGCGCGGCATGGCCTGTTTGTGTATCGGCGGCGGCGAAGCAACCGCCATCGCTCTGGAAAGGATCTGAATGAGCACACCGCTACCCGTCATCGCCAGCATCGGCGGCATCAACCCGGCCGGCCGAGTGTCGTTCGATTACGCCTACCGACGCATGGTGATCGAGGCGCTGGATGACAGCGCCCGCGACGAAGCCTACACGAGCCTCGCAGCGCTCATGGGGCTCGGGGATTCCAAAGACGCCCAGACGCGTGCCTATATCGACGCGCACACCCTGGTGCGTCGCGTGGAGTGTTTCGACCCGGATGCGGTGTACTGCCAGCGCTCCGCAACGCTCGATGCGCAAACTGGCGCGCCTATCGAATTCACGCTGAGCAAACGGCAATTGCCACGCATGATCCCGAGCAACTGGCAGGTGAGCGAGGTGGACAGCCGCCGCGTGCTGGTGCGCATCGAGGGGTCCATGGACGTGCTCGTGCCCGACGGCCGATTGTCTCGGGTTACCTCCGCCGGCCAGCTGCCCACCGGCTTCGAGCCCGGCAAGACCTACCCGTCGCGCAGCCACCCACGCGGCCTGGAGATGACGGTGTACGCCGCATCGGACACTCTGCGCGCCTCCGGCATCGACATCGATACGCTCAAAGCACACATCAACCCCGATCAGCTTGCAGTGTATGCCGGCACCGCCATGTCGCAGCTCAATCCGGAAGGTTACGGCGGCCTGCTGCAGAACCCGATGATGGGCAAGCGGCCCTCCTCCAAGCATTGCACCTTCGGCCTGCCGGAAATGGCCGGAGACTTCGTCAACGCCTATCTGCTCGGCAGCCTCGGTGAGACCGCCGGCATCATCGGTGCCTGTGCCACATTCCTGTACAACGTAAAACGCGGCATGGACGACATCCGCCGCGGCGCTAAAAGGATCGTGCTCGTGGGCAACAGCGAAGCCCCCGTGCTGCCAGACATCATCGAGGGCTACCGCACCATGGGCGCGCTGGCGGAAGATGAAGCGCTCATGGCGCTGGATGGCACCGACACGGTCAACAACCGTCGAGCCTGCCGCCCGTTCTCCAGCAACTGCGGCTTCACCGTCGCCGAAGGCTCCGTGTGGGTACTGCTGATGGACGATGCACTGGCGCTGGAGCTGGGTGCCCGCATTCACGGCAGCGTCGGCGACATCTTCGTCAATGCCGACGGCTATAAGAAATCCATCTCCGGCCCCGGCGTGGGTAACTATCTCACCGTTGCCAAAGCCATGGCCGCCGCCCGCGGCATGGTGGGCGAACAGGCGTTACGCGAGCGCACCTACATGCAGGCGCACGGCACTGGTACGCCCCAGAACCGCGTCACCGAGTCACACATCCTCAATGAGATGGCCAAGCACTTCGGTATCGACCGCTGGCTGGTGGGTGCGGTGAAGTCCTACCTCGGACATACCATGGCGCCCGCCGGCGGCGACGCGCTGGCGGCCATCATCGGCGCCTGGCGTTACGGCATCGTGCCCGGCATCACTACCATCGACCACATCGCAGATGATGTGCACCACTCCAACCTGAACCTGCCTTTCGAACACGTGCACGGCGCACCGGATGACTACGTTGGCGCCTTTGTCAATTCCAAAGGCTTTGGCGGCAACAATGCAACTGGGTTCTTCCTCTCGCCCGGACAGACACGGGCGATGCTGGAAAAGCGCTGGGGCAAAGACGCCATGCACAGCTACCTTGATCGCAACGCCGCCGTGGAAGCGCACGCTGCCGAGTACGATGCTGCGGCTTTGAAAAACGAGGCGCCACCGATCTACCTGTTCGGTGAGGGCGTGCTCGACGGCGACGACCTGCAGATTTCTGCCGAAGAAATCGGCGTGCCGGGTTTCGCAGGTAAAGTTCGACTGGATATCGACAGCCCCTACCCTGACATGACCTGAGTGGCTCGATCGCGGTAGCGCCACCGCAATACGGGAAATCCGAACCGTACGACATAGGCATACTTCCCTAGACTGAGGGGCGATTTGCCTTGCGTACGAGAGAATTGCCCATAAGTGAGCCGAGCCCCGCAGACGTCGTGCAGGAACCCGTGGAAGCAGTCGGTACCGACCGCGTGGAAACGCCGCGCAATGACGCGCCAACCCGCCTCACCCAGGAAGAGAAGATCCTCGGCAAGACCCTGAAGAAAAGCACCTACCTTTCGCCGGAAGATCTCGATGCAGTCAACAGCAAGAAAGGGCTGCTGCAGCTCCTGAACACCAAGAACGTCGACGTGGGGAAAGCGCTCGTCAAGCTGCGCTACGAGCAGGAGCTGGAACAGCTGCAGATCGAGATGGTGAAGCTGCAGCGCTCGGTGCAACTCGAGGGCAGGCGTCTGTGCATCATCCTCGAAGGCCGCGATGCTGCCGGTAAGGGAGGTACCATCCGCCGCTTCATCGAACATCTCAACCCACGCAGCGCACGCATCGTCGCCCTGCCGAAGCCGACGGAAGTTCAGCGAGGGCAATGGTACTTTCAGCGCTACGTGGAGAGACTGCCGAACCCCGGTGAGATCACCTTCTTCGATCGCAGCTGGTACAACCGGGCAGTGGTAGAGCCCGTGATGGGCTTCTGCACCGACGCGCAGTACCAGACATTTCTGCAGCAGGTACCCGAGTTCGAGCACATGCTCTACGAAGACAATGTGGAGATCGTGAAGTTCTGGTTTTCCATCTCCAAGGAGGTACAGCAGCAACGATTCGAATCGCGACGCACCGACCCTCTCAAGCAATGGAAGATCAGCCCGGTGGACGAAGAAGCGCAAGCGCGGTGGGACATCTACACGAAGTACAAGGAAGACATGTTCAGCCGCACGCACACATCCTACGCTCCGTGGATCATCGTGCGCGCCAACGACAAGAAAAAGGCTCGGCTGGAAAGCATGCGGTACGTGCTATCGGTGCTCGACTACAAAGGCAAAGATGAGCCGCGCACGCACCTGTCACCAGATCCCGACGTTGTGCTGCGCTACCACCGATCACAGCTGAGCATAGACTAGCCGGACGTTCAGTTCATACCGACAGAGGAGGCCGGGGAAAGAACCGTTCGCTATTCTGTAAAGCACGTGTATGCGCTTGGTCTGCCGGCCCCTTCCAAGCCGAAAATCAGTCGCCTAATGCAAGGTAGACCCGCGCGCTCCGCCAAGCTGGGCTATGCGCGCCCGGCAGACGGTGGCGATCTCCGTACCGTCGCCGCTGAGATCCGAAGCCTCTTCATAACAACCCACAGCGAGTTCCGGAGCACCCAATGCCCGCCAGTATTCGCCCTTCTCCAGCATCAGTAACGCCACCTTCTGCGGCGAGGCGGTGTCGCGCAGCAGCGCGAGCTGATAGTCCACCATATCCAGCGCTCGAGCCTGCTCCCCTGTGGCAGTAAGAATCTGCTTGATGTTGTTGAGCATGCGTAAGGCGATGTCCACCGGGCCAGCAGGCTCGATATCACCACCTACCGGTAGCACCTGCATGCTGAACGGATCGATGACCTGCATACCGATGCGGCTGAGGAAATGCCCTGGAGCGTTGAGGCCGACGGCCGGTTCGCCACGTTGCCGGGCGAGATGCACGAGCAGCACCGCAAGCGTTATGGGAATTCCGCGCCGCCGCGCCAGTACGGCATCCATGCGGCTGTTGGCAAGATCATGATAGCTGTGCTCATCGCCCTTGAAGCCGAGGGCCGAAAGGTGTTGCCACACCGGCACCTCAGCATCGGGCATAAGCCGGTCGATATCAGCGCGTAAGGCCGCCACGTCCAGGCTTGGATCAAGCGCCACATTGACCAGGAGCGCGGCGTCGAGCTCGCAACTTTCGCCGTTGGCGGACAAATCAGCGAAAGCTTCGACCAGCGACTCTCTCACGCCAGAAGCGCATCCACCGCGGAGATCAGTTCCTTGCGAGCAAAGGGTTTGGCGAGCGTCGCATCAGCACCGATGTGACGGGCGGTTTCGAGGTAATCCTGGGGACCGATTCGCCCGCCACCGGAAATGGCGATGATGGGGATCGCACCCCTGGCCTTACGGATGTCGGCGATGGTCTCCAAGCCTTCTTTCTCCGGCATGATGAGATCGGTGATCACCAGGTCGAACAGGTGCCGGTGCACCTCTTCCAGGGCCCGTGCGCCATTCAGCGCTGTGACCACTTCGTGCCCTTCCAGACGCAACATCTCACTCAACACGTCGAGCACCTGTGCGTCGTCGTCAACTACCAGTATCGCGCCCACCTATCCCTCCTGGATCGCGCATTCCGATTAACATGCTTGCCTTCCATAGGCAGCTCGGCAGTGTAGTTCACTTACCCACCTGACATCCAGCGCGCCCACAGTCAATGCTCGCGAGTTTTCAGGAAGCGCACCTCCGGCCAGCGTTCCTCCGTGAGCATGAGGTTAGCGCGGCTTGGGGCAAGATAGGTGAGGTAGCCGCCGCCATCGATGGCCAGGTTGTCGTGCGCCTTGCGCCTGAAGTCGGCCAATATCTTAGCGTCGTCACACTCCACCCAACGGGCACCAAATACCGCGGCGTCCTCATAGACGCAGTCCGCACGGTACTCGTCCTGCAGCCGGTAAGACACGAGATCGAACTGTAGCGATCCCACAGCGCCGACGATGTAATCGTTGTTGCGCAGCGGCTTGAACACCTGGCTGGCGCCCTCCTCGGCAAGCTGGTCCAGGCCCTTCTCGAGCTGCTTGGCGCGCAGAGGATCCCGCGCCCGAACGCGGCGAAAGAGCTCCGGCGCGAAGTTGGGCACGCCCTTGAACTTGAGCACCTCTCCTTCGGTAAACGAGTCGCCAATCTGAATGGTACCGTGGTTGTGAAGGCCAATGATGTCACCCGCGAATGCTTCTTCCGCCTGCGTGCGATCCCCAGCCATGAAGGTAACCGCGTCGGTCACCTTGATGTCCTTGCCGAGCCGCAGGTGTTTCATCTTCATGCCGTGGCGATAAGCGCCCGAACACACCCGCAGGAAGGCAATCCGGTCCCGGTGCTTCGGGTCCATGTTTGCCTGGATCTTGAACACGAAGCCGCTGAACTTCTCGTCCGTGGGCGCGACCAGGCGGCTGTCGGCTTCACGGGGCTGCGGCAGTGGCGCATGCTCGACGAAACCGTCGAGCATCTCCTTGACGCCAAAGTTGCCAAGGGCAGTGCCGAAATACACAGGTGTGGTGGTTGCCTTGTCGAAGTCCTCCTGAAGAAACTCCGGCGTCGCGCCACGCACCAGTTCGAGCTCATCGACCATATCGCCGTGACTTGAGCCAAGAAGCTCACGCGCCTCGGCGCTGTCGATGCCAACGACCTCGCGGAATGGGTACACGTGGTGACCCTGCCCCTGCTTGTAGCAGACGATGGTGTCGCGCGCGAAGTCGTACACACCTTTAAACTCACGTCCTCTGCCGATGGGCCAGTTCATCGGCGCGCACTGGATCTGCAGAATTTCCTCGATCTCATCAAGCAGCTCGATGGGGTCGCGAATTTCACGATCCATCTTGTTGACGAAGGTGACAATGGGGGTGTTGCGCATACGGCACACCTCCATCAGCTTGATGGTGCGGGGCTCAACGCCCTTTGCGCCGTCGATGACCATCAGCGCCGCATCCACCGCCGTCAGCGTGCGGTAGGTGTCTTCCGAGAAGTCCTCGTGGCCCGGCGTGTCGAGAAGGTTCACCACCCGACCAGCGTAAGGAAACTGCATGACCGATGTCGTCACCGAGATGCCGCGCTCCTGCTCCATCGCCATCCAGTCGGAAGTAGCGTGGCGGCTCGACTTTCTGGCCTTCACCGTACCGGCAAGCTGAATCGCACCACCGAAGAGCAACAGCTTCTCGGTAATGGTGGTCTTACCCGCATCCGGGTGGCTGATGATGGCGAACGTACGCCGCTTGGCTATGGCTTTTGCCAGGTTCACTTTCGCGTTGCCTGTGCGAGGGGGCGCGAATTATACCGACTCGGACGCATCCGTCAGGTACAGACCGTACACATGTGCGTCCTCGCGCCCGAGTTCCGAGGGGTAGTAGCCCTTCCGCACGCCGATGCAACTGAACCCTATGGACTCATACAGCGTGACGGCGACCCGGTTACTGGGCCGCACCTCCAGAAACATCTGCTCAGCACCCAGGAACGCCGCACGACGCAGAAGCTGGCTGAGCATGACCCGACCGAAGCCGCGTCCCTGCAGGTGCCGCGCCACGCAAACATTGAGCAGGTGCGCCTCGCCCGCCCCAACACTGAGAACGCCGTGTGCAACGATACTGCCACCGCGAATGCCCACTCGGCAGTCGTAGGGCGGCTGCGAATTCAGGCAGTCTTCGAACATGCCGAGCGTCCACGGAAAGGCGTAGGCGCGCGTCTCGTTGGTGAGCACGGGTTCCAGGTCGTCGCGACGCATGGCTCGGGTGACGAGCACATCACCGTCGTTCAGCGGCTCAGGCGGGATCGGATCTGTTGCCATAGTGCCTGCTTGAGTTCTGCGCTACCGGCCAGCTCCGCGACTTCGGGCATGGGCAGCAGCTGATCGTCTAGCCAGCCTGCAAAGCGGCCAGCAACTTCATGGGTGGCCAGCACGAGCTGCGAACCAACCAGCCCCTGCTGTTTGCTGGTGAACGCCTTCAGCGCGCCCTGCCAGTTGCCCTGGACGGTGCTTTCGATCTGCGGGTAACGAAACTCCACGAACTCAGCCGCACCGCCGGATTGGCGATGGGCGACCTGCACGGAGAGGGCGATATCCTGGGCCAGACGCCTGTGCGGCACCGCAGCCAGAGGCGGGCTGAACAGCAACGCGCCGGGTGCCCGGATACATAGCAGCTCGAAACGCTCCACCGGCTCGGGCTCTGATTGCTGCGCCGCTTCTTGCGGTGGAGACGCATTCGGCGCCACCGGTGCAGCCGTGAGCTGTGGCCCTGTCCCCTCCACCTGTGCAGACGGGGGCCTTGCCGGTGACTCCGGTGCCACGGGCGTACTTGCGGGCAGAACGGCCAGCTCGCCGCGGGACGGACGCAAGTGCCACACGTCGATACCCATCCGCTTCAGTATCTGTACCCGCTGCGCGTCGATGCCGCTGCTCCCCGCCGAATTTGTTAGCATTCTACACCCGCAACACGAAGCTCGAACGCGCATGCAGTATCTCACCGACGACGTCCGTATCAATGGCCAGGAAGAGGTGGTGGCACCGGACACCCTACTGCGGGAAGTCGCCCTCACTCCACACGCGTCTGAAGTGGTGTTCAACAGCCGTCGCACCATCTCAGACATCATCCATGGGCGCGATCCGAGGCTGCTGGTGGTAGTGGGCCCATGCTCCATTCACGACCCGAAGGCGGCTATCGAATACGCCGAGCGGCTCGCCGAGAAAGCCCGCGAGCACATGGGTGAGTTGTTCATCATCATGCGCGTGTACTTCGAAAAGCCCCGCACAACGGTGGGCTGGAAGGGGCTGATCAACGATCCCCGGCTGAACAACTCGTTCGAGATCAATGAAGGTCTGCGCGTGGCGCGCACCCTGCTGCGCGACATCGTCGCCTTGGGTCTGGGCACCGGCACGGAGTATCTCGACCCGATCACACCGCAGTACGTGGGCGACCTCGTAAGCTGGGGCGCCATCGGCGCCCGCACCACTGAAAGTCAGGTGCACAGACAGCTCGCCTCGGGTCTGAGCTGCCCGGTGGGATTCAAGAACTCCACCGACGGCTCCATCCAGGTTGCCGCCGACGCGGTGAAGTCCGCCGCTCACGAGCACATCTTCCTGTCGGTGACGAAAGCCGGCCACTCCGCCATCTTCAGCACCGCCGGCAACCCCGACTGCCACATCATTCTGCGCGGCGGCGGCGGTAAGACCAACTACGACAACCCCTCGGTGCACTATGCCAGCCGTCTGCTGGAGAGTGCCGGGCTCGGCAACAAGGTCATGATCGACATGAGCCACGCCAATTCCAGCAAAGACCATAAAAAGCAGATCGCCGTGTGCAACGATATCTGTGGCCAGCTCAGCGATGGTGAAGAGCGGATATTCGGCGTGATGATCGAATCCAACCTGGTGGAGGGTCGTCAGGATCTGGGCGCCACCCTTGCAGAGCTCACCTACGGTCAGAGCGTCACCGACGCCTGCATCGGCTGGAAAGACACGGAAGATTGCCTGCGGCACCTGGCACAAGCCAGCGCTGCACGCCAGGCGGTCGCCTAACCGCCAGCGAACACGTCGGCACAACGCTGGATCCAGGCGGTGAGATGTCGCCGCCTGCTGAGGTCAAAACCACCTTCATGCGCCAGGTGGCTATAAGCGTGCAAGGCGATGTCTGCCACCGTAAACGCCTCCCCCACGAGCCAGCGCCGTGCTGAGAGCGCCGCGTCCAGAAAGTCCAGGGCCGACTCGCCCCGGGCCACGCGCCAGTCGTCCCGCTCTTCCGCCGGTCGGCCTTCGTACAACATCTGAAAACGGCACACCGCCACATAGGGCTCATGGCTGTATTGCTCCCAGAACAGCCACTCGTCCACCTTCGCCTGTTCGAATGGATCAGTGGGTAGCAAGCCGGTGCCGGCCGCGAGGTAACGGATGATGGCGTTGGATTGAGCCAGCACGCGGCCGTCCGGCCAGGCAACCACCGGCACCTGGCCGGCAGGGCTCATCGTGAGGAACTCAGGTGTGCGGGACTCCCCGCGCATGATGTCTACTGCCACCCACTCATAGGCCAGGCCCAGATGATCCGCGGTGCGTTTCACCTTCAGGCAGTTGCCGGATTTTTCGTCACCAAAGATTTTCATGTGCGGTACTGCCTGGCAAACCAACGTTCCAGCAGCAGTATGGCAAAAACGCCGGAAAACAGAACCGCTTCGGCGTAGCCGCTTTTGGTGAGCCAGAACAGATGCAACAACGCCAAGCCAACCGCGAGATACACCCCGCGGTGCAGCAGCTTCCAGCGCCGACGCAATCGCCGCTGCCATGCATTTGTGGAAGTAACCGCCAGCGCCAGAAGTATGCACCAGGCCGCGAACCCGACGGTGATGTAGGCGCGGCCCGTTAGATCCTCGACGAGCTGCGCTGCGGAAAAGCCCGCCAACAGAGCAACATAGGCAACCAGGTGCAGCGTGGCATAAGCGAATGCGAATAAGCCCACCATGCGGCGAATGGTGACCAGCCGGGCGAAGCGCGCCCGCCTGGCCAGCGTTGAAACCGAGAGCGCTGCCAGCGTTGTAATGAGCGCCCACTCGCCGAAGTGATGTACCAGCGCCTCTCCGGGATCCGCACCCAAAACGCTACCTGGAGCCTGCAGTTCCTGGTAGATGGCGACAACTGCCCACAGCAACGGTGCGACCAGCGGCACCAACGCCACCAGTTTCAGCGCGCGCGGGCCCACGTCAGAAGTAGCGCCTGAGATCCATGCCCGAGTAGAGCGACGCCACCTGCTCACCGTAGCCGTTGAACATGAGCGTGGGTTGCTTAGCCGAAAAAAACGATGCCGGCAGCCGCCGCTCCTGTGCCTGGCTCCAGCGCGGATGATCCACCTGCGGATTGACGTTAGCGTAGAAGCCGTACTCCCGCGGAGCGGACAGGTTCCAGGTGGTCTTCGGCTGGGTTTCAGTGAAGTGAATACGCACGATGGACTTACCACTCTTGAAGCCATACTTCCAAGGCACCATCAGGCGCCATGGAGCGCCGTTCTGGTTCGGTAAGGGCTTGCCATACACACCGGTCACGAGGAGCGTCAGCGGATGCATGGCCTCATCCATTCGCAGACCTTCCACATAGGGCCAGTCGAGACCGGAGAACAGCGCCCGCTGCCCCCGCATCTGGGAAGGTCGATGCAACGTTTCGAAGGCGACATAGCGGGCCTTCGAGGTGGGCGCAAAGCGGCTGAGAACCTTGGACAAGGGCACGCCCATCCAGGGCACGACCATTGACCAGGCTTCCACGCAACGAAAGCGGTAGATGCGCTCCTCAACGTCGAGGCCCCGCAATATGGACTCGAGATCGTACTCGCCGGTCTTCTCGGCCTCGCCAGTAACACGCACCTTCCAAGGTTCGGTCACCATCTCATGGGCGTACTTTGCCGGGTCGCCCTTGTCGAGCCCAAACTCGTAGAAGTTGTTGTAGCTGGTGACGATCGACTCCGGTGTGAGCTCGTCTTGCAACGAGCTGGCCAACGCGGGCGCAGCTGCGAGCGCCGTACCGGCTGCGAGCGCACGCGTGAACGCTCGGCGGCTCAGGTAGGCAGATTCACGAGTGATTTCCGAGGGTCGTAAGTCTTGTGGGCGCTTGATGATCAAGCCGCGGCTCCTGCGATGGGTGTTACGTCGTTGGACGACTACGCGGGCCGTGAGTTCCGTAGTTTCTTGTATGCGTACCGCGTCGGGCCGGACAGGGCATAGCCCACGAACAACACGAGCAGAACCAGTGGCGGTTCGACCATGATCACGGAGATACCCAGCACGCCCGCCACCAGCGCCAGAAACGGCACCCGCCCTTTGAGATCGAACATCTTCGGCGAGAAATAGGTGAAGTTGGACACCATCAGCACGCCGGTCAGAACCGTAACCGATGCCATGAAGGCGGTGGCGAACGGTGACGGCGTGCCCAGTTCCCAGCTCTCCCACAGCCACACGCTGGAGGCGATGATGGCCGCGGCGGATGGGCTTGCCAGCCCTTGAAAAAACGAATTGTCGTGCACCGTGTTGAAGCGCGCGAGGCGCAGCGCGGCGCAGGCCATGAAGATGAAGCTTGCCACCCAGCCGATCTGGCCGAGGGTGGAAAGCCCCCAGAAGAACATCACGAAAGCTGGTGCGACGCCGAACGCCACCATATCCGACAGGGAGTCGTACTCGGCGCCGAAAGCGCTTTCGGTGTTGGTCCAACGCGCCACTCGGCCATCCAGGGTGTCAAACGCTCCGGCGGTGAAGATGGCCAGCGCTGCACCGATGTAGTTGGTGTTGACGGCGGCAACGATCGCGAAGAAACCGGCAAACAGCGCACCGGTGGTGATCAGATTGGGCAGCAGATAGATGCCGCGGCGACGAAGCCGGTCGCGGCGGGATTCATGCTCGCGCTGTTCTTCGCCGCCTTTTCCAACACCACCTTCCGGTGTTGCTTTGCCTGCGGATGCCAGGGGGCGAACGTTGTCTCGGTCTTCATTCATGACCGCAGTATAGGGGATCGGCGACGCCTGCCGGAAGCGGCGCCGCTTCCCGTCGAGATCAGTTGATCTCCCGATCCACCAGCCGATTGGCCTTGATCCACGGCATCATATCGCGCAGCCGCTCGCCCACCTCCTCGATGGGGTGCTCGTCCTGCAGGCGGCGCATAGCCTTGATGTAGGTCTGGCCGGCCTGGTACTCGCCCACGAACTCGCGGGCAAATTTGCCCTGCTGGATCTCTTCGAGGATCTTTTTCATCTCCTTCTTCGTCTCGTCGGTGACGAGCCGACTGCCGCGGGTCAAACCGCCGTACTCAGCGGTGTTGGACACGGAGTACCACATGTTGGCAACGCCGCCCTCGTAGAACAGGTCGACGATGAGCTTGAGCTCGTGCAGACACTCGAAGTACGCCATCTCAGGCGCATAGCCTGCTTCCACCAGGGTTTCGAAGCCGGCCTGCACCAGCGCTGCAGCACCGCCGCAAAGCACCGTCTGCTCGCCGAATAGATCGGTTTCGGTTTCTTCACGGAAGGTGGTTTCGATGACACCGGCGCGCGCGCCGCCTATACCAGCTGCATAGCTGAGCGCCGTGTTTTTCGCCTGGCCGCCCGCATCCTGCGCAATAGCGATCAAGCAGGGTACACCGCCGCCTGCCACGTAGGTGGATCGTACGGTGTGGCCCGGGCCTTTCGGCGCGATCATCACCACGTCCATATCCGGCCGCGCTTCGATCAGACCGAAGTGCACATTGAAGCCGTGCGCGAAGGCCAGTGC
>JAUILW010000469.1 GCA_030432795.1 Gammaproteobacteria bacterium | reverse complement strand
CGGCCTGGACACGCGCCGCTGCTCACGGGTGTGCATCCGGGAGCGGTGGAGCTCACCTTCGAAGATGGTGAAACGGAGCTGTTTTTCGCTTCTGGAGGCTTCCTCGAGGTACAACCCGGTGTGGTCACCGTCCTTGCTGACACCGTGCAGCGAGCGGAAGACATCGACGAAGCGGCCGCTGAAGAGGCGCGTCAGGCAGCGGAGCGTCAGCTCGCTGATCAGGCGGCAGAGTTCGACTTCGGTCTTGCCGCCTCGCAGCTCGCAGCCGCCACCGCCCAGCTTCGCACCGTAGAGGAACTGCGCAAGCGTCGTCGCTGATCGACGGGCGCTCGCCGATCCCAAGCTAGGCCTCGAACGTTCGCCAGCTGATGAAGCCGCGCCCGCGGGGATTGAACTGGCGCAGGCGCGGCAGATCTGGATGGTCCTGGGCCTTGGCGCCAGCTGCTAGGAAATGCTCCTCGCTCTGCCACTGCGCGTAGTGCACGATGCTGCACCCATCTTTGCCTTTGTGAAGCGTGCTTCGCTTGAAGCCCGGTTGACGGCTGAGAAAGCTGTCGACGTAGCCGGCAATCATCTCCAGCGCTGCGTCCTGTAAGCTTTCCTCCACTTGAAAGTCCACCACCACGTAGTGATCACCCATCCGCTTGCTCGGCGTTTTCGGTAGCTTTGAGGTTTGCATCAACGGTGCCGGTTGACAACACCCGGTCGAAGCATCAGTGTGCGCGGCCCTGCTCACTCAGGACATCTTTTGTCTAACGATTCTTTCGGGCTGCTCGGTATTGAGGAGCCCTTCTGCCGTGCGCTTGCTGAGCGCGACATCACCGCACCCACGCCGATACAGCACCAGGCGATTCCACCGCTCCTCGAAGGCCAGGACCTGATCGGACTTGCGCAGACCGGTACGGGAAAAACCGCTGCCTTCGGCTTGCCGATGCTGCAACGATTGAATGGCCAGCGCGGCAAGCCGGCACCGAAGCGCCCACGCGCGCTGGTGCTGGCGCCGACCAGGGAACTTGCCACGCAGATTCAGGAGTCTTTGGAGGGCTTTGCCGAGCATGTGCGGCTTTCCTCTACGGTTATCTTCGGCGGCGTGGGGCCGACACCGCAGATTCAGGCTATGCGCAAAGGCGTGGATGTGTTGGTGGCGACACCAGGACGACTGCTGGACCTCATGGGACAGCAGCACATCGACCTCAGCGAGGTGATGATTCTGGTGCTCGATGAGGCCGATCGGCTGCTCGACATGGGCTTCATCCGCGACGTGCGGCGCATCGTGCAGGCAACGCCAAAACAGCGACAAACGTTGCTCTTTTCGGCGACCATGCCGTCCGCTGTGGCAGAGCTTGCCGCAGAGGTGCTCGAGGACCCGCTGCGGGTGGATGTATCCCCCCGGCAGGTGACCGTTCGGGACATCGAGCAGCGTGTGTTTCACATGGAAAAGGCCGACAAGCGCGCCCGCCTGACGGAGCTGCTCAAGCGCTCGGAGGTTCGCCGGGCTATCGTCTTTACGCGCACTAAACACGGCGCGGACCGTGTGGCGCGGCATCTCGACAAGGCGGGCATCGGTGCGCGAGCAATCCACGGGGGCAAGGGACAGGGGGCCAGACAAAAAGCATTGGCCGCACTTGCTGACGGCGAAGCCTGGGTGCTTGTTGCCACCGACATCGCTGCGCGAGGAATTCACATCGACGGCATCACGCATGTGATCAACTTCGATCTGCCAAACGAGCCGGAAAGCTATGTGCACCGCATCGGCCGTACGGGTAGAGCCGGCGCCGCTGGGGTTGCCTGGTCGCTGGCGGAACCAACGGAGAGCGGCTACCTGCGCGACATCGAGAAGCTCATCGGCTTTCGAATTCAAGCGGACGGCGAACCGCCGCCGCAAGCTGATCCGCCACAAAAAGTGAGTGACTCGGCGCCCAAAAAGCGTCGTCGACGCCGGCGGCGACCGGCCTGAGCGCTATTGCTCGAGTGCGGCGCGTGCACCTTTGATGGCGCCGGCGTAGATGCCCGTGGCGACTTTGATGGCGTCGGCTTCGGGCACGCCACGGGCTTGGAACGTACCGGTCCAGATCACAGTCGTTGTGCCGTCGCCGTTGTCGCCGAGCTGCACGGCAGCCTGGTAGCCGGTGAATGGTAGCGGCGAGTCGTCGTTGAGGATTGAATAGCTGAAGCGGCGCGCGGCTTCATCGTGTGTATCCAGGCGCTCTACCACCTCTCCGCCGCCCATGCCGATGGTGCGAACCATGCCTTCGCCTTCGCCATCGTAGCGCACCGACTCCACTGCGCCTCCGACCCGAATGCCTGCAAAGTTACCGAGTTGCGCCCAAACCGCCGAAACGGGGGCGCCAATTTGTTTGACGACTTGTGCCGTTGCCATGGCTCAGATCCGTTAGTGGTTGCGAAGGCAAAGGCTAGCGGCTGTGGAGCTGGAAGTCGATGTGCCGCATCTCTGCCCACATAAGTAAGCATTTACTTACAGCAAAGAGCATAAGATACGGGTGTAGTAAGCTTGAGCAATGGGTGACTGGCATCACCCTTTTTCCCGGCGCGGTGCCTATAATTGGACTCTTTCATGCGGCACGGACACGCAACCTCATGGCGCTCGAAGTGGTCATCCTCGCAGCGGGGCAAGGCACCCGCATGCGCTCATCCCGCTCCAAAGTTCTCCACGAAGTCGGCGGCAAGCCGATGTTGCAGCACGTCGTCGATGCTGCAGCCGCGCTGGGTGCGGTACGTACCCACATCGTCGTGCGCCCAGGAGCGGACGATCTGAAGGCGAAGATCACCGGTTCGCCCGTGTGGGTGGAGCAGGCTGAACAGAACGGCACGTGCCACGCGGTGGCGCAAGCGCTCCCCGGGGTCGACCAAAACTCTACGGTGCTGGTGCTTTATGGCGATGTGCCGCTGGTCACCACGCAAACGCTGGCAGCTTGTGCCGGTGCTGCCGCCGCCGGGGCAGTGAGCCTGGTGACTGCGCTGTTCGATGATCCCGCTGAGCTCGGCCGCATCGTCCGGGAAGGAGGCATCATCCAACGGATCGTCGAGTACAAAGATGCGACTGACGATGAGCGTGCTATCCGTGAGATCAACTCAGGGATTCTGGCAGCGCCAAAACAAACGCTCAGCGCACTGATGGACCAGGTCGGTAACGACAACGCCCAGGGTGAGTACTACCTTACCGACATCATTGGCCTTGCGGTG
>JAUILW010000468.1 GCA_030432795.1 Gammaproteobacteria bacterium | reverse complement strand
AGGTACGCCTCGATCTCTTCGTGGTTCTCGAGTTCCGGTCGAAAGTCCTCGCTGGAGGTGCGCACGAGGTTGCTGCGAAGCTCGACGGCGTCGAGACGCTCACCGAGGAAGCGCAGCACGGCGTCCATCGTCGGGTGGTCGATGGCACTGCCCGGCGCATCAACGAACAGGTCCTCGTAGTCCACCGGCAGGGTTGGAATGCGGGTGCGGGCCAGCCAGCCCTCGACCAGGGCATCGTCCTTCTCCATGCGTTCCAGGCCATGCAGGAACTGCGCCGGCTCGATGCGCAGGGTAACCCGTTGCTCCGGCTGGTCCCGCGTGCGGTGGTAGACGCCGGTGTGCTGGGTCTTGATCAAGGAATAGACCACGGCCACGCGGTCGCGTCGACGCATCCAGATCAGCGGTGCGCCGAGACCGCGGATGATCCACAGCATGCGCGGCGGTTCGCTCGGATAGCGCCAGTCCGGGTCGGCGTGGTGCAACGAGTTGTACTTGATGTCCAGCAGGGCAACACGACCGGCGCTCCAGTGGTCCACCAGCGCGAAGTATTCCGCGACCCGGTCCGGGTTGTGGGACGGGTGGCCGGTTTCCGGATCGGCGCTGATCTGTTGCCGGTGGTACCGCCAGTAGCAGGGCAGATCCAGCGGCAGAAGCTGCTCTGCCTGCTCCTCGGTATTGAATACCTCCGCCAGCGGCGCCACGCGGGGGTGGTTGCCGAGCAGGTCGCGCAGGAAATTGGTGCCGCTGCGCTGGGTGGCGAGCAGGAAGGCCAGGGCCATCAGGGAACCTCCCGCGCAGCGGCAACGGGATCGACGCCGCTTTCAACGTCGTTCTCGACATCGTTCTCGAGTCTGGCCAGGTACTCGTCGATGAGTGCTTCGCGACGCCCTTCGCCGCGCGCATCCTCGCCGGCGAAGTGAATCAGGAAATCCCCTTCGCGGTACTGGGTGTTGAAGAAGGAATTGAACAAGCGGTTGTCGACCACGTGGGCGCGACGACGAAAGTCGAGCAGGTCCTCGCGGTACAGGTGGTTGACCGCCTCCTGTTCCCAGCTTTCCTCGACCAGGTATCGTCGGTAGGCCGGCTGTTCGGGGAATCTCCACAGCGCGCGCAGAAATTGCCGCGACCACGCGGTATTGCGCAGGAAGAACTGGCCGAAGCACAGGCAGTCGTCCACCAGTTCGCCGTGTACCAGGCCGGCTCCCTGGTCGGGAATGACCAGGTCACGGTCGCCGGTATCGACCAGCAGCGACTCCAGGCGCACGTCCTGTCGCATGATCAGCGAATCGATGTCGCTCCAGAAGATCCACTCGCCGTCGGTCTCGTCGAGCAGCGCCAGCAGCATCGGTACCCGGTGCCAGCTCGGATGACGGTCGGCGTGCTCGGGATACAGGCCGCGACGGTAGTGGAAGTCGTAGCCGTGGCGCTGGCAGTACCGCTTCTTGTTGTCCAGCACCTTGCAGGCCCAGTGGTCGAAATTCGGCGTGAACAGTTGCGTCAACGTGATCGACGAGGTGGTGTCGACCCTTGGGTAGTGCATCGGCGCCAGGCCGAAGAGGTCGGCGGCAACGGGGTGCGTTGCCGGCTGTCGGCTTTCGAACAACAGCTCCAGGTGCGTGTCGTCCGGGTAGGCGAGGGAGCAGGCCTGTTCCTCGTCCACGGTGCCCTTGACGAAACGGAAAGCACCCTCGGCAAGGATGGTCCGGCAGGTATTGCGGTGGCTGTCGCCGTCGATCCAGCAGCGCCCGCTGACATACAGGTAGCGGCACATGCTCGCCAGGTCGGCGAGCACGAAGCCCAGCATGCCCGGGTCGTCGATATGCTGGAACACCAGCGTGGCGATGACCACGTCGAAGCGCTGTTCGCGCACGCTGCCCCAATCGCTGGTCAGGACGACATCCCCGCACGGTCCATGCCGCCGACAGGCTTCGATCATCTCCGGGATGTCGAAGGCCACCACCTCCTCGGCATGTTGCCGCAATGCCGGGAAATTCCGGCCGATGCCGCAGCCGAAATCCAGTAGCCGCGCGGCCCGTTCGTGGGGCTGGAAGAAGTGGTAGTTGTGGGACGAGAAGGGCTTGCCCTGGTGGTAGCCGGTAATCAGGCACTCCTTCAGGTCCGCTTCCGGCCGTTGCGCCGCCCATGCCCAGTGCGGGTGTTCAAACTCGATGGTCAAGAACCGCTGCCCCCGGTCACCGCGTACCCGCGCGCCGTCCCCCTGGCAGGCCTGGTCCGCTGTCTGTCGTCGTTTTGTCCATGGTAGCACGGAGAGTCGGCCGATTCTTCGTAGCCCGTACCGGACCAACGGTCGCCGCTCGCCGACCACCGGGGAGACAGGCGCAGAGTTTACGAAATCAACACGAACTTCGGCCCCGGTGGTCTCTATACTGGTGGCAGGCACACAACCATCGGAGATTCGACCGTGACGAAGAAAGGCATCCTGGCGACCGTACTGCTGGCCGGCTCGGGGATGGCTACCGCCCATGCCCAGGACAGCACCGGCAACCCGTACATCGGTCTGGGCCTGGAGTCGTTGGCCCTGGACAGCGAGCGGGTGGTCGGCATACCGACCCGTTCCCCGTCGCATACCTCCAAGGTCATCAGCCTGTTCGGCGGCTACCGGTTCAATGATCGCTGGTCGGCAGAGGTCGGTTTCGGCGTGGACGCCAGCGACAACGTCGATGTCGACGCGCTGACCGTCAATGCCTATCGGTACTTCGGCGAGTCCCGCTGGCAGCCCTTCGTCTCCGCGGGCCTGAGCAACTTCCAGGTCGACGAGGCCACCCTTGACGACGACACCGACCAGTTCCAGCTCGGCTTCGGCGTGGCCGGCATGCTCAGCGACAGCATGGAGCTGCGCGTCGGCTACCAGCACTACCACACCATCAGCGGTACCTCCTACGACGACGACGCCGTCTCGCTGCGCCTGAACTGGCACTTCGGCCAGGCCGAACCGGTGGCGATGAGCGAGCCGGTCGCGGTACCCGTCGCCGCGCCAGCGCCGGCGCCCGCCCCGGTGCCGGACAAGGAGGTGACCGACACCTACGAGTTGCTGGTGGAGTTCGACTTCGACAAGTCCAACATCCGCTCGGTGTACGAGCCGCAGTTCCGCGAGATCGCGGACAAGCTCAACGGTGACGCCGAGGTGAGCATGACCATCGAGGGTCACACCGACTGGGTTGGCACCGACGAGTACAACGTGGACCT
>JAUILW010000467.1 GCA_030432795.1 Gammaproteobacteria bacterium | reverse complement strand
CGAGGTCACATTTTTCTTCCAGCATGACTCCTCCTCTGCGTCGCTCGCGGGCGAGGCAATCGGCGATTTTCGAGCACTCATCCTAGCAACCGGCAGCGTCCAAGCAAATATATTGCTTTCGAAATATATGCACGCCATAGTGGCCGCGCGATAGTCTTCAGGAGCGATGCCATGAACGAATCCGCAATCGTTGAAGAGCTGCAGTCACTGCGCCGACGCGTAGCGCAGCTCGAAGCAGCAGACGCCATCCGCGCGCTTGCCACCGCTTACGCCGTTGCCTGCGACCAGCACGACATGCCGGCGCTCATGGCGCTGTTTACCGACGATGCCGAATTCGCCTCGCCCAGCGGCGTGATGGACGCGGCGACCCCCGCAGACATCGAAACAATGTTCATAGCGCTCTTCAAGATACGCGGCCCCGCCTACCACTGGACACACGATGTCACGGTGCAAGTCCTGGACGACGATCACGCAACCGGCATCGTCTACAGCCACGCAGAAACCACACCCAACGGCGTGGTGAGCCTCGCCGCCATGCGTTATGCCGATGACTACCGGCGTGTGGACGGACAATGGCGTTTCGCGCGGCGCGAGATCAGCTTTCTGTACTACGTGCCAGCAGCGGACTACACCGAGGGCCTTAACCACACGCAGCGGTTCACCTTTGGCGACCAGCGTATCGCTGCGGACTACCCGGAATCCTCACCGAGCTGGCAGGCCTTCGAGCGCGAGCACTTGTAGTCTTCCTGCGAAGCGCTACCTGACCTCGACGAACCGCACCGGCTGCACCGGCGAGCGCAAACGCTGACGCAGCGTTTCTGCTGCCGCTCGAGCTTCACTGATTCGAGCCGACTTGACATGGCCGTAGCCACGAATGCGATCCGGTAACGCCAGAAGGTCATGCGCCACAGCCACGTTGGCCTGTGTAACGTGCTCGGCGACGAAGGCCATCGTTTCGCGATACTCCGCGATGAGCGCACGCTCCTCGCGGCGCTCCGGCAGATAACCGAATACGTCCAGCGGCGTACCGCGAAGCCGTTTCATCGGCGCGAGCAGACGATAGCCCCAACGCATCCATGATCCGAACCGGCGTTTCTTCTTGCCGAGCAGTGGCGGCGCGAGGAGATACTGCACACGCGCGTCGCGCCCGAATCGCTGCCGTAAGGATTCGGCAAACTCCGGCGACAGATGCAGCCGGGCAACCTCGTATTCGTCCTTGTAGGCGAGCAGGTGGGCGTAGGAAGCGGCCACCACCCGGGCGAGCGTATCGGTACTGTCCGGCACCGTCTTGTGCAACTGCTCCGCAAAGGCTTCGACGTCGTTGCGATACCGCGTGGCCAGCGCATCATCCTGATAGCTGCTCAACAGCGCGCAGCGCTCGGAGACGAGCGCCTCGAGCGAATCCGCAACCTGCGCCTCCGCAACCTGCGCCTCCGCAACCTGCGCCTCCGCCACCTGCGCCTCCGCAACCTGCGCCTCTGCCACCTGCGCAGGCTCCGCATCGCTGCCACCTTCCAGCAACTCCGGCCGAGCAACACGCGCACGGCCGAGATGAAAGGCTGTGAGGTTGCTTTGCACCGCCACACCGTTGACCGTAATGGCGCGCTCGATCGCCTGCAGGCTCAACGGCAACGCGCCCTGCTGCCAGGCCATGCCGAGCAGCATCACGTTCACACCGAGCCTGTCACCAAGCAGCGCGTCACAGGCGCCACCCGCGGCAAACCCACGCAAAGTGGTGCACCGCTCGGTAAGTCGGGCCAGCCGCTGCTCGACCCGGCTGTCGCTCTCACCGTGCAGCACGAACTCCGCGGTGGGTTGTACGTCGGTGTTGACCAGTGCCAGCGTGTCGGCGCCGAGAAACTCCAGCGACTCGCGCGTGCTGGCGGTGACCAGATCTGCGCCAATCAGCACATGGGTGGATGCTTTGGGTATGCGCGGGCTGCGCGCCACCTCTGCACCGGTGTGCAGGCGTACGTGCGAGAACACCGCACCGCCCTTCTGTGCCAGACCCGTCATGTCGAGGGTAGAGGCCGACAGGCCATCGATGTGCGCGGCGGTGGCGATCAACGCGCTGAGCGTAACGATGCCGGTGCCGCCGACACCCGCCAGCAGCACATTGACCTCTTCACGCTCGGTCAGCGTCGGCAGCGGAAGTTCTGCCTTCAACGCTTCGAGCTCCCACACCGGTGCCGGGGTGGCTTCGCGCTCACCCGCAGGCTCCACCAGCACGAAGGAAGGGCAAAAGCCGTCCGTGCAGCTCAGATCCTGATTGCAGGCGGTCTGGTTGATGGCACGTTTGACACCTAACGGGCCGGGTACGGGCTCGATGGCGGCGCAACTCGATACCGCCGTGCAGTCGCCGCAGCCTTCGCACACCTCGGGGTTGATGAACACCTGCTGCGTTGCCTGCGCCGCAAGACCCTTTTTGCGTTGACGACGCAGCTCCGTGGCGCAGGCCTGCTGGTAAACAATGACCGTCACGCCGGGCTGCTGCCTGAGGCGCTGCTGAATGGCATCCATCTCCGCCCGCGGGCGCGCTTGCAGACCAAGCCCCTTAAGCTGCGCATCGCTCGCCTGCGGATCGTCGCTGACGACAACAATTTCACGCACGTTTTCGGCCTGCACCTGCCGCACAACGTCTGCCAGGCGCAGCTCGCCGTCGTAGGACTGCCCCCCGGTCATCGCCACCACGCCGTTCAGCAGAATCTTGTAGGTTGCGTTGACGCCTGCGGCGACGGCCTGACGAATGGCCAGCGAGCCGGAGTGGAAATAGGTGCCGTCGCCGAGATTGACGAAGATGTGCTGTTCATCCGTAAACGGGCTCAGACCCACCCAGGTAACGCCCTCGCCGCCCATGTGCGTGTACGTCTGCGTTTGCCGGTCCATCCACTGCGCCATGTAGTGGCAGCCGATACCGGCAGTGGCACGACTGCCCTGAGGAACCCGGGTGGACGTATTGTGCGGGCAACCTGGACAGAAGAGCGGCTTGCGATCCTCCGAGGTCGATCCCGCCCCTTGCACCGCGGATGGTTCGTGCTCGAGCCAGGCACGCCCAGGCATGTCAGGCACCAGGCGCACGACCGCGCGGCCCACATCCCAGGCATCGATCTCACCATGCTCATCGAGCAACGTTGCGCCGTTCTGGTCCTGCTTGCCCGACACGGGTACCGAATGGGCCGAGCCGTACAGCACCGCCTTGAACTCCCGC
>JAUILW010000466.1 GCA_030432795.1 Gammaproteobacteria bacterium | reverse complement strand
GGGTTTACCCATTCCACCTTGGTGATCGGGCCCCGCAGCACGAGCGGCCGGTTCGGATCGAACTCTGCGCCGAACGCGTGGTGTGCGGCGGTGGATTGCGGCAGGGCAGCGAACAGCGCGCCTGCCAGCGCCAGGGTTGCGATGTGTAGGGTCGTTTTCACGGTCAATCTCTCCTCTGCGCCGACTACTCGTTTCCAGCGCCTGCAGCGCTGCCGTTTTCTGCCATAGCCTCTTCTTCTAGAAGCCGGGCGCCGCGCAACATGCTGGTCATGGCGTAATTACCTTCATGGCAAGCATACTCGAACATGCGATCGTCCGTCTCGGGCCAGGAGTACTCGCCACTCCAGGGCTCCACCCACACGGTCGGATCTTCCACGGTGAAACTGTAGAGCAGGGTGGTGTCGTCCACGCGGCGGAACCGCTCTGTTACCTTCAGGTGCTCGCTGGCGCCACCCAGCGCCGGAGCGTCGGTGAAATTGGTGGTTTCCACCACCAGGGTGTCGCCTTCCCACCAGCCTATGGAGTCGCCCAGCCATTTGCGCACGTCGGATGGCAGGTGTTCGCTGTTCAGGCGCACGATACGGGCATCATGAATCATCTCGGTGAGAATCATCACGTGATCTTCCGTTTGCACGATCTGGTGCAGATTGTTGTACAGCGCTGGCAGCATCGGCGGTCCGCTGGTGGAGCTGAAGCCGAGCAGGCAGCGGTCTGATAGCGTCAGGTCCTCCGGGTTGTCGTAAGGCCCCGGTCCCGGCAGCCACCAGGCTTTGCCTTCGTTCTTGCGAAATCGACCGTAGAGTTCTGCGTAGCGCATGCGTCCGTTGGGGGTGAGTTCAGGGGTGCGGCCGTTGGCGGGTGAGTGAATGATCGAAGTGCGGAACTTGCCTTCCACCGACGCTGCACGCGTGCCGCGGTCGATCCAGAAGGAGTTGTAGCCTCCGACGTTGCCGGCAGCGCCTTCAGAGCCATCGCCACCGGATGGGGGTGCGCCACGGTTCGGGTCGCTGGCGCGAGAAGTTTCTTCCATCTCGCGTGCTTCTGCTTCCTCGATGGCCTTGGCTTCCTCATCGCTGAGGTAGAGCTTGTCGCCGTACTTCTCCGGCCGTCTCAACGGCGTCAGGGTGGCGATGTCATAGATACCGGTAAGATCCGGGTGCTGTTTCTTTGCGTGGGCCGCTTGTGGGAGCGCACAGACTGCTAGTGCTGCGAGGCACATCAAACTCGATGTTCTCAGCATTTAGTCCTCCAACGGCTGGCGTCGATACTGGCCGTAGATGAGCTCCTCCACGAACTCCACGCACTTGAAGTCCATGAGTTGTGCGTTCGGCTCCATACGCCGGTACAGAGGCATCTCGATGCTCCAGGGTTCCGTGAACGTTTCAGGGTCTTCGATGCGCGCCTCATACCACAGGTGGTTCGCACTCATGGGTGTGTAACGTTCCGTGACCTTCATCTGCGCGCTGTGGTGATTACCCGCACGGTCGAACCAGGTGGTGTCCTGCTGGCCGGTAACTTCGATGACCAGGGTATCGCCGTCCCAGTAGCCATAGCTCTGGCCCATCCAGGAGTCGATGGGCGCTTCGCCGGGATCTTCCAGATAGATGTCGCGTACCGCGCCGGCGTACTGGTAGGCGAAGAAGATGCGCCCGTCGTTCTGGAAAATCTGAAACGGATGCGGCAGGTAGGTAGCCCGCGGTATGCCCGGCAGATAGCACTTCACCTCCGGGTCCCGATCTGCCCAGTTCGCCTGGTTCTCATGCTTCTTGGCCAGTCCTGCCTCCGTGTAGGGGATCTTGCCGCCCACGACCACACCCATGCTTGGCGGCACGGAGATCACGGCGCCGAGCGGCAGCACGTTTCTGGCTGGCACCGGGCCTCGCGGACCTTCGCGTGTCTGCACTGCGGCACGCGCCATGTGCCGTTCGATGTCCCAGTGCGCCTCGCCGAGCGCCTGCCACACACCGTTGAGATTCGGCTGTTTGGTGCCTTTCAGACGCGGTGCCTTGTAGTCGGCCGCAGCCACGCCCGCGACCAGCAGCAAGGCGATAGCAACGCCCGAAGCAATGAGTCTGCGCACTTTTCTCCCCCGATAGATTTGTTCTGCGGTGAGTATCATGGGAGACGGTGACTGAGGGCAAGGTGCGTTCCCCGCCACCGCGTCCGCCATCCTAAACGCAGGCTCCTACACGAGGTGATCGAGCACCCCGCTCGCGGCCGAATCACCGAAGTTGCTTGAAAGGGCAAGACGTAACTGGCTCTACCCACCCGGAGCAATCCCGCCAGCTTTGTCTAGCGCGCGGAGCCAATCCATGTTGTGGATTGGCTCCGATGTACTCCGCTACTTCTTAGATCCGCAGCCAGGCTCACCGCTGGTTATCGGGTGCAAGCAACGGCGGCCCTCTCAGATCGCTGCAGTGCTCGAGTGCGGATCGTGTTGCATGGTCTCGGAGTGCATTTCAGGCTGATGCGGCGGTAGCCGGACTTCGAACCTTGCTCCGGCACGCCCTGGCTTGACCGACACAGAGCCCTCGTGGCGCGACACAATCGTCCTGACGGTAGCCAGACCCAGACCACGGTGACTGCCAAGCGTACTGAAGAATGGATCGAAAATACGCGAGACTAGCGCATCAGGCACTCCGGGGCCGTCGTCTTCTACCCATAACAGGATCTGTTGTGGAGCCTTGCCTGCACTGGTGGTGCAGGTACCCATCTCGATTGCTCCAGTACGGTCAGAGGCGAAAGCGATTGCATTCGACAACAGGTTGAACACCACCTGCCCCAGCGACTGCAGTTCTCCCCGCACTGGCGGTAAGGATGGTTCCAGCACACAGCGAATTCGTGAGGATCTCTGTTCGTTCTCACAGAGCAGATGTACGGTGCGTTCCACAACACGGTTCAGATCAACATCGCGCTTCAAAATCGGCCTACCGCCCGCCACTTCAAGCAGCTGCTTTGACAGGCCACGCAATGCATCTGTAAAAGACTTCACGGTCTCCAGTGCCTGCATGCGCTCCTTCTCGGTTTTGGCGTACAGCGCCAGGTCAACCCCACCGACGACACCTACGAGCAAATTGTTGTAGTCGTGGGCAACACCTGCAGCCATAACCCCGAGGCTCTCGAGCTTTTCAGCCTGCTGCGCTCGCTGCACCGCCGCTTCGCGCTCGGCAATGGTCTTCTCCAGGGCGTTTTGCATGCTTACGAGTGCTTCGA
>JAUILW010000465.1 GCA_030432795.1 Gammaproteobacteria bacterium | reverse complement strand
GACAGCCTCGTTTCATTCTCACGTTGCTGAGCGACGGACGGCTTGCGCAGGCACTCCGCGCGGTGAGCACCATCACACATACGCACGGCCTCAATATCGACACCGTGCGGCGCCTTTCCAACCGCGTCCCGCTGGAGCGCATCGAGCAGCAGAATCCCAGCTTCGTGGAACTCAGGGTGCGCGGCCGGGTGGATGATGTGGGCGCGGTGCAGACCGATCTGCTGGAGGCTGCTGGCCGGGATGGCTTCGATTTCAGCATGCAGGAAGACAACGTCTACCGGCGCAATAGGCGCCTGGTGGCGTTCGACATGGATTCCACGCTCATCGATGCGGAAGTGATCGATGAGCTTGCCAAGCTGCACGGCGTCGGCAAGCAGGTCGCTGACGTGACGGAACAAGCGATGCGCGGCGAGATCGATTTCAAACAGAGCTTTCGCGCAAGGGTGGCACTGCTCAAGGGGCTTTCAGCCGATGCTTTCGAACAGGTGGCCAGCAGCGTCCGCCTCAACCAGGGCGCTGAACGGCTTTTCTCTGTGCTGCGGCACTTTGGCTATAAAACGGCGGTCATATCCGGCGGCTTTCAGTATGTGGGCGATCGCCTGCAGCAACGCCTTGGCATCGACTATGTGTTCGCCAACGATCTCGTCGTGCAGGACGGCCGCATCACCGGTGAGGTGCGCGGCGAGATCGTCGACGCCGCACGCAAGGCGGAAAGGCTGCGCGAGATTGCCAGCCTCGAGCGCATCGATCTTCAGCAGACCATTGCCATCGGCGACGGTGCCAATGATCTGCCGATGCTGCGGGCCGCAGGTCTGGGTGTGGCGTACCACGCCAAGCCGCTGGTACGCGAGTCGGCGAGCCACGCGATCTCCAATTTTGGTCTGGATGCGGTGCTGTATCTGATGGGGTTCTCCGACTACGACCTGGTGGGGGTGTAGCGCGTAGAGACTTTAGCGGGACGCGCTCAAACAGGTGCTAGTCGTCTTCGGTGGTGAAGTCGTAGTTCATTTCACCGGTGGGCTCCTGCAGGTAGTGGCCCTGCACGTAGTTGGCGCCGGCCATCCATAAGCCGGACAGCTGTGCGGCGCTCTCCACCATCGGTACGATGGTGAACTTTCCTAAGCCCTGAATCTCTTTCAACAGCGGTGTGATGGTGTCGTTTTCCTGCTGCAGGGAGGCAACGTGCGAGCCGTCGATCTTCACCATGTCCACGGGAATCTGTTGCAGCAGCTCGAATGGGTTCTCGATCAGCCCGAAACGGCCGATGGTGGATTGGCAATGCATCTCGCGCAGGCCCTCGACGAACTCGCGGGTCTGGCGCACATAGGTGTTCGCATCCTGCTCGGTAACCTGGAAGATGACTGCGTCAGAAGGTAGCCGTGCGGCCTTGATGGCCACGGTCAGCCACTTGATGAATTCCGGATCGGCGACGCTGTTGCTGGTGACGTTGATGGTGAGCCGTGTGTTGTGGCCTTTGGAGCGGTGTACGCACAGGGCCTTGATGGCCTGCAGAATCACCCATCGGTCGATCTTCGCAGCCACGCCATGCTCGATCGCGGTCTGCAGGAAGTTGTTCGGCGTGTACTCCACCGCTTCGGAGTCGAGCATGCGCAGGAACACTTCGTAATGCTCGTCTGAATCGCCATGCAGGCTGATGATGGGTTGGAACAGGAGCTTGAACGATTGGCGCTCAATCGCCTCGTTGATCTTTGCCAGGGTCCGCCCGGCTTCATCGAGCGCAGGCGCGTCCTCGGTTGCTTCGAGTTCGAGGATGACGGTGTTGTGCACCCCTTTGCCGAGGTGCTCCTGCAGCAGTTGGTATGCGTCATCGAGCGCGTGCTCCACGTCCGCGACGATACGCGCGCCGGCGGCGGTGAGGGAGGCATGTACGGTTTTCGCTTCGACTTCGATGGCCAGCTGGCTGGTTTTTGCGAGCAGATCTTCGGCGATCGCTGTCACAGCGTCTTTCGACTGATTGAAGAACGCCGCCACGAACTCGCCCGGTGACAGGCGTAGCACCGGCGTACCTTCAAGCGTTTCCGTGACGAGCTGATAGACGGGTTCGGTCGCCTGCTCCACGCCCAGCAGGCCGTGCTGGTTGCGCAACTCGTCGAGGCCATCCATGGAAAACAGAAAAACGAATGAGGTGTCGTTTTTGTCGTGCACGCCTTCGCACAGACCAAGAAACGAGCCCAGATCGAGGCCGCCGTCGTCGCTGGCCTGGTGCGCCTCACGGGTGTTGCCCACCAGCGCCTCCTGCGGCGTCAGGACGTTGACCTGCAGACACGGTTCGCCTTCGTAGGTGGCGTTGGCAAGTACGATGGTGCCGGTTACCGTCGAGCCGTTGGGCGTGCGGCCGTTGAATGCGAAGCGATGCTCAGTACCTTCTTCGGCGTGACGCATGGCTTTCAGGTGCGTCTTGAACTCGGCGCCACTTTCCTCGCTCAGCAGATCCATGATGGATGCGCCGAGCATCTCGTCGCTGTCCCCGTAGCCGAAGCGCTCAACGTAGGCGTCGTTGGCGTAGATGTGCATGCCTTCGTGAATGTAGGCGATAGGGTCTTTCGAGCTTTTCAGCAGCAGCAGGCAGCGGTCTTCCGCCTCCCGCAGCGCACGTGCGAGCACCAGATTGCGCATGCGCTGACAGACGTACTCGATCTCGCGCAGGGACACGTGGGTCAGGTGCTCGCGGTCCATCAGGCAGACGAGATCGGAGGCGCCCATGGACATGACATCGGCATTCGTCCAGCGGGGATGTTCCAGGGAAATGGCGACCAGCGGCATGTGGGGGTTGGCGCTGCGCAGCTTGGGCATGAGCTCGGTGAAGTCCGGCAGTGACGTTGCGATAAAGGCCAGGTCGACGGCGTTGCTGCCTATCAGCTCATTGATGTGCAGGATGTCATCGGTCTGCTCAATACGAGTGGCAACACCGGCATCGCGCAATACCGAGTCGATGTTCGCAGCGGTGCTTTCTGAGCTTTCAGCAACCAGTATGCGCACCGGCGCCTTCGATGAGGGTGCAGACATTGGTATTGAAGAGGGCTGTGCCGACATGTCCTTTTTCCAGCCACGAGCGTCCTTGCCAATCAGTCGTGGTCAGAACTGCTCCAAGAATGTGTTCCTAGAGCGGCATGGTGCGGCGTGATGCCGGCTTTTCCAAGTAACTACCCAACAGTCGAAATGTGAACTGGTTAAAGTTCTCGGTGCTGCGCAGGCAACCATCCAG
>JAUILW010000464.1 GCA_030432795.1 Gammaproteobacteria bacterium | reverse complement strand
TGATGCGCATTGGCGCCACGCCGGAGATCGATGTGCACTTCATCGAGAGCGACAACCCGTCCACCGGCCTCGGCGAACCCGCCCTGCCGCCTCTGGCACCAGCGGTGGCGAATGCGATCTACGCCGCTACGGGCACGCGGATTCGCACGATGCCGCTGTCGAAAGCGGGGTTCACGCTGGTCTAATACCCCAACGGGAACTCACACAGGGCAGTACCGCGGCGTCAGGTCGAGCACCGCAAGCAGCCGGCCGAAGCCGATGTACTGCCCTGCCATCATGCCGAGCTCGAGAATTTCGGGCTCGCTGAACTGGCCGCGCAGCCGTTCGAAGAACGCATCGTCAATGCTGTGGTGGTTGGTGGCCAGCCGCTCGGCAAAGTCGATGGCCACTGCCTCACGCTCGCTGAAGGCGTTGTCCTCGCTGTCGAGGCCGGCAATCTTCTCTTCCGTCAAACCGTTTTCCATCGCCGATGGAAATCGCGCGCCTAGTCACGTGAAGCAGTCGTTGAGCCTGGCGATTTTCAGACGCACCAGCTCTTTGAGTGCCGGCTCGATCAGCCCCTCGTTATGTGAGGGATAGTAGAAAGCGTTGTAGCGGTCGAAAAACGCCTGGTGCTGCGCCATGCCGCGCATGGGCGAAGCATCTGCCCCCGCGGCCTCCACCGCACGCACGCGTTCGAGCGTCTGTGGGTCCAGCTCATCGTCTTCGAGCAGTCGTATTCTGGCCATGGTCTGCCACCCTCACATGATTGAACCCACACCGTAAGCCAAGCTGACGGAAAAGCGAAGCAATAGAAAGTACCTATGGTTCCGATTCAATCATTCGAATACAACTTCAAGCTTGAGGGCGTTAGCCTGAACCTCTCTTTAAACCAACAAAGGAAAGCACATGAACAGAACCACGTTCGCCGTGCTCACCGCTGCACTGCTGATGGCCACACCGCCGGCACTGCATGCCGATGGCACGAGCACAGAGCCCCGCACCAATCAGTTCTGGTGGCCGGAGCAATTGAATCTCTCCTCGCTGCGCGATCACGACGCGCGCTCTAACCCCTACGGAGATGACTTCGACTACGCCGAAGCGTTTGCCGCTCTGGATCTTGCCGCGGTCAAAAAGGACATCGACGCCGTGCTCACCAACTCCCAGGACTGGTGGCCCGCCGACTTTGGTAACTACGGACCGTTGTTCATCCGCATGGCCTGGCACAGCGCCGGCACCTACCGCACCCTCGACGGTCGTGGTGGCGGCGATGGTGGCCAGCAACGGTTCGACCCGCTCAACAGCTGGCCGGACAACGGCAACCTCGACAAGGCCCGGCGCCTGCTGTGGTCGGTAAAACAGAAATACGGACGCAGCTTGTCCTGGGGCGATCTGATGGTCCTGGCCGGCAACGTGGCGCTCGAGAACATGGGTTTTCAGACCTACGGGTTTGCCGGCGGCCGCGCCGACGACTGGGAACCTGACCTTGTGTACTGGGGGCCGGAAGTAAAGATGCTGGCCAGCGAACGGCAGGGTGCAGACGGCGAGTTGCAACGCCCTCTCGGCGCCATGCACATGGGCCTGATCTACGTGAACCCGGAAGGTCCCATGGGCAACCCCGATCCAGTGGCGTCCGCGAAGAACATTCGTCTGTCATTCGGCCGCATGGCCATGAACGATGAGGAAACTGTCGCTCTGGTGGCGGGCGGTCACACCTTTGGCAAGATGCATGGCGCACACAAGGCAGATGCGTGCGTGGGAGCCGAGCCCGGCGCCGCCGGGGTGGAAGAGCAGGGTCTCGGCTGGAAGAATGCCTGTGGTAAAGGGCACTCCGAAGACACCGTCACAAGCGGCCTCGAGGGCGCCTGGACACAAGCGCCTACTCAGTGGACGACGCTGTACCTGCAGAATCTGCTGAACCTCGAGTGGAAGCAGACCCGCAGCCCCGCTGGAGCCATTCAATGGATCCCCACCGATGAGGCGATGCACACCGCAGTGCCGGACGCCCATGTCGAGGGCAAGCGCAACCCGCCGGTAATGACCACCGCCGACCTCGCGCTCAAGTTCGATCCAGCCTACAAAGCCATTGCGGAGCGCTTCCTAGCCAACCCCGAGGAGTACCGCCTGGCGTTTGCAAAAGCCTGGTACAAGCTGACCCACCGAGACCTCGGCCCGCGCGCACGCTACGTGGGTGCTGAAGTTCCCCAAGATGTGCTGGTCTGGCAGGACCCGATTCCAGCCGTGGATTTCAAACTGCCTGGCGAGCGCGATGTCGCAGCGCTGAAGAAGCGAATTCTCGATACCGGTCTCGGAGCTTCCGACCTCGTACGCACCGCCTGGGCTTCGGCGTCGACATTCCGTGCCAGCGACATGCGCGGCGGCGCCAACGGCGCCCGGCTGGCGCTCGCACCGCAGAACGGCTGGTCGGTGAACAATCCGGCGACGACCGGCAAGGTCATCGAGGCTCTGCGCGGCGTGCAGGCCGACTTTAACGACGGGCGGGGCAACAAGCGCGTGTCTCTGGCTGACCTGATCGTGCTGGGTGGCGCGGTCGGCATCGAACAGGCTGCAAAGGCAGCAGGCGTGGATGTCGACGTTCCGTTCGCGCCGGGGCGCAACGACGCGACCCAGGAGCAGACAGATGTCGCTTCCTTTGCGTTGCTGGAGCCGACCGCTGACGCGTTCCGGAACTACTACGATGCGGAACGCGCCTACCGCTCGCCTGCGGAAATGTTGGTGGACAAGGCAGACCTGCTGCGTCTCAGCATTCCGGAGATGACCGCACTTCTCGGCGGCATGCGCGCGCTCGGTGCCAACTGGGACGGCTCAGCACATGGCGTGCTGACAGACCGGCCTGGAACCTTGAGCAACGACTTCTTCGTGCAGCTCATGGACATGGCCATCACCTGGCGTAAAGCCGACACCGAGGGCTTGTATGAAGGGGTAGACCGCACAAGCGGTGCGGTGCGCTTCACCGCAACCCCTGTGGATCTGATCTTCGGTTCCAACTCCGAGCTGCGAGCGGTGGCAGAGGTATATGCCTACGCCGACGGCCAGCAGAAGCTCGTGGAGGACTTTGTCGCGGCGTGGACCAAGGTCATGCGCCTGGACCGCTTCGATCTCGAATAAGCGTCAAAATGCGGCGGCGGCGTTACTGCTGCCGCCGCCTCTCACCCAACTACCGGCAACAACGCTTTACGCTGCCTTGGGCGCAACCATCGGCACACCTGCCTGGCGCAGGTGCTCGCCGTTCATCGAAT
>JAUILW010000463.1 GCA_030432795.1 Gammaproteobacteria bacterium | reverse complement strand
ACATCGCGCGCGGTGCGCGCGTGGGCCCGCGGCTCATCTGCGCCGGTCAGCCCATCACCTGCGTTGGCGGACACTGCCACTTCTGGGGAGGCGAAGCGGCGACGCTGGCACAAGCCAAAGCGGTGCTGCAACGCCAGCTCGATCACGATGTGGACCTGATCAAAGTCATGGCCACCGGTGGACGCATGACCCGTGGGTCGGACCCGCTGAAGCCGCAGTTCAGTACCGACATGCTGAGCGAAATCGTTGCAACGGCACACGCCCACCAGCGCCCGGTCGCCGCGCACTGCCACGGCACTCCGGGCATCGAAGCGGCGGCACTGGCCGGTGTGGATACCATCGAGCACTGCAGCTGGGTGGGTGAAGCAGGCTGGGCCAGCGACTACCAGGCACCGATTGCAGAGCTGATTCTGCAACGGGGCATCTGGGTATCTCCAACGGTTAACCGGGGCTGGCAGCGCATGCTCGACAGCGCTACCGGTACGGTGCTGGGCCGCGTGCGCAGCGCCTATCGGAAGATGCTGGACTTAGGTATTCCGTTCGTTGCGTCAACGGATGCCGGGATTCCAGGCGTATTCCATGCGGACCTGCCACATGCGCTGGTAGTGTTTGCGAAGATCGCCGAGCTCAGCAACGCAGCGGCACTACGCAGCGCAACGTCGGACGCGGCGCGCGCTCTAGGCATCGAAGCGAAAACCGGACGGTTGCGGCCAGGCTTGGCCGCAGACCTCCTGCTGCTGGACGGCGACCCGCTGGAAGATCTGGCCGCGGTGACGAGGCCGGTGGGGGTGTGGGCGCGCGGCCGGGCGGTCAGCCTTCCCAGTTAGGTTTGCGTTTCTCGACAAACGCGGCAACGCCTTCGCGGTAGTCGGGCTCGCGCATCATCTGGTTGAGCAGCGCTTCCGAGTCGATCACCGAACTGGCAACATCGCGATGCAGGTCGCGGTACACCTGCCAGCGAGTCGTACGCAGCGCGTTAGGCGACACCGTTTCGATCATGTTTCGCACGTAAGCGTAAACCTGCGGTAGAAGTTCATCCACCGCGAACAAGCCATTGATGATGCCCAGCCGTTCCGCTTCGTCGGTGGTGAACACGCGGCTCGTCAGCAGCAGGTCGTTCGCCCGCGCAAGGCCGCACAAGCGCGGCAGCAACCATGACAACCCGTATTCCGCTGGCAGGTTCAACTTGCCGTGCGCAGTGGTCAAGCGAGCCCCCGGCACAGCAAAACGCAGGTCAGCGAAGCAGGCGAGCGCCAGGCCAACCCCAGCGGCGGGTCCGTTGATGGCGGCAACGACTGGTTTACGCAAGCCGAAGTGGTAGGCAAAGGACGCATCAAACTCCGGTGCGGTGCCAAACCCCGGCATGGCGATCTCTTCGCTGGTACCGGGATCGTACCCACCCTTTTGCACATGGCCCTCGAGCGCCTTGGCATCACCGCCGACGCAGAAGCCGCGACCGCGCCCGGTGACGACAATCGCACGCACGTCCCCGTCGTCGTCGGCTCGCGCCAACAGGTAGCGATACTCGGTGTGCATGCGACCCGTCCAGGCGTTCATTCGCTCCGGTCGTGACAGGTAGATGGTGGCGATGCCGTCGGCTACCTCGTATTCAGTGGCTTTGAGTTCCATCAGCGCGCGTTAATGTAGGCTTGTTCGGAGAGCGCGTGATAGGAGCGTACGTTGGTATAAAACGCCATATAGGAGTCATAGATTTCTTTCGCCAGCGGATCATCGCCTGCGGCCTGGCGCACCACGTCCTGCGAAACTTCGCGCAGCGCTTTGAGCACATCATCCGGCAAACGCCGAAGCTCTACGCCATGTTCGTCGACGAGCGTGCGAAGGGCGGTATTGTTGCGCGCGGTGAACTCAGCGAGCATGTCGTCGTTGATCGCCTGGGAAGCGATGCGCACCATCGCCTGCAGATCCTCAGGCAACGCATCCCATGCTGCCCTATTGACGATGGCCTCCAGGGTCGGGCCCGGCTCGTGCCACCCCGGATAGTAGTAGTAGCGGGCTGCAGTATGCAGGCCGAGCGCCAGGTCGTTGTACGGCCCCACCCATTCGGTGGCATCGATCACGCCGGTTTCCAGCGAGGTGAATATCTCGCCCCCCGGCAGCGCTACGGGCTCGCCGCCCACACGTTTGAGCACCTCCCCACCGAGGCCGGGGATGCGCATCTTCAACCCCTGTACATCTTCCAGCGAGTTGATTTCCTTGTTGAACCAGCCAGCCATCTGCACGCCGGTGTTACCGCTGGCCAGCGGCACCAGGTTGAACGGCGCGTAGAGGCGATCCCACAATTCCTGGCCGCCGCCGTAACGCAGCCAGCCGTTCATCTCCTGTGCGGTCATGCCAAACGGCACGGTGGCGAAAAACGCCGCGGCTGGCGCCTTGCCCCGCCAGTAGTAGGCTGCGCCGTGACCCATCTCAGCAGTACCCTGGCTCACCGCGTCGAACACTTCCATCGCCGGCACCAACTCGCCGGCGCCGTACACCTTGATCTTGAGCCGGCCCTGGCTCATTACCTCGATGTCCCGCGCCATGCGCTCCGGCGCGGTGCCGAGCCCCGGCAGATTCTTTGGCCACGTGGTCACCAGCTTCCACTTGAAGGTTTGCTGGCTCGCGGCGTCGCCGCTGGCGGTGTTTCCCTGCTGGTTGCCGCCACAGGCGGCGAGCATGAGCACGGTAAAAACCAGGGCAATACGTGCGGAGGATTGCATGTTGTCTCCTTATCCGAGGGTTGAGGGACGATCGTGTAACGCACGATCCAAGCCCTGTCCCATCAGGTCGATGAAGTTGTCTTTGTAGAACTTGTCGAGCACCCGCGGGCTCTGGCCGCTCAATGCATCACCGAAGCGCTTGAGCGGATTGCGACCGCCTTCCACGTGCGGGAAGTCGGAAGAAAACAGCAGCATGTCCTCGTGTGCATTGTCGATGATCCAGCCGCTCGGTTCGTGCGGGTAGGGTGTGACCCGAAACTGTCTGGCGGCTATCTCGCTCGGCCGCGCAGACAGCTTCTGCAGGCGCTCTTCACCCTTGCGAAACGCATCGAACCCGGAATCCATGAATCGCAACCAGCTCGGCAGCCACGATGCACCAAGCTCTATGGCGCCGAACTTGAGCCGCGGAAAACGGTCGAGCACACCATCGAAAATGAGCGCAGACATGGTCTGCCATACCGAAAGCGGAATGCTCATGAAGCTCAGGCTCGTGAAGTTTTCATCGCCACCGTGGAAGTCTTTCAC
>JAUILW010000462.1 GCA_030432795.1 Gammaproteobacteria bacterium | reverse complement strand
AACCCTTCGCCCAGACTGCGGCTGTAATCCCGCCCGGCATCCGTGAGCGGGTTGACCAGGTCGTGCTTGGCCGGGTCGAACTCCCGGGCGGAGTGGCGCATGAGCACCGCAGCGCGCGGTACGCCTCGGGCAAGCACATCGTCGATCAGGCTCAGGGTCGCGGCGCCGTATGGAACCTGGGAAGTCATGCTGCTAACCATCTGGTGATTCGTGGGATGAGGCTGGTATTCTAGCGGCGGAGAGAATTTTGAACCACGCACTCAATTTACCGGCCAAGTGCCGGATGCGAACACCGCAGGGAGCCGTCAAGTGTCCAAAGCGCAACTCATAGAAATCGCTCGTAAAGATCTTGAACATGGCCGCAACGACACGCTCGACCTGGCGGACGGCGTGTACAAGGTACCCATCGAGAACTACTACGATCCCGTTCGCTGGGAGGCGGAGAAGAAGCAGATCTTCCGCCGTCTGCCACTGACGCTGGCCGCCACGGCTGAGCTGCGCGAACCAGGCGACTACAAGGCGATGGAAGCTGCCGGCGTGCAGGTCATCATCACCCGTACGAGAAGCGGCGAAGCGAAAGCGTTCGTCAACATGTGCAGCCATCGGGGCGCGCGCCTGCTGGAAAACGGCCGGGGAACGGCGCACAAGTTCACGTGTCCCTACCACGCCTGGACCTACAGCACCGACGGCGATCTCGTGGCGATCTACGCGGCGGAGGATTTCGGCGATATCGACAAAAGCTGCTACGGGCTGAGGGAGCTCCCGCTGCTGGAGAAGGCCGGCCTGATCTGGGTGACGCTCGATGCCGATTCGAATCTGGACATCAACGACTTCCTGTCCGGCTACGACGACATGCTTGCGCAATTCGGTTTCGAGGGCTGGCACGCCTATCACCAGCAGACCGTCGAAGGGCCGAATTGGAAGGTGGCGTACGACGGCTACCTGGACTACTACCATCTGCCCATCCTGCACCGGCAGACCTTCGGTGCGGAAATGGGTAACCGGGCCAACTACTACAGCTGGGGGCCGCACACGCACCTCGGCAGGCCGGACACGTTCTTCGAGGAGTATGCGGACAAGCCGGCCGAGGAATGGCCTACCCCGGCCCTGCTCGGCGGCGTGTGGACCATCTTTCCGCATATTTCCATCGCCACATTCGCTGGTGGTGGACGATCGGTGATGCTCTCCCAGCTGTTCCCCGGCGACACGCCGGAAACGTCCTATACCAATCAGCTTTTCCTGATGGAGTCGCTACCGGAAACGGAAGAACAGAAGGCAGAAGCGCAGCAGCAGTTCGAGTTTCTTAAGTACGTGGTGCAGGAAGAGGACTACGCAACCGGCATCGCCCTGCAGAAAAACCTCGATGTGGGCGCCCGCGATCACCTGCTCTTCGGCCGCAACGAAGCCGGCGGCCAGCGGTTTCACAAGTGGGTGGACACACTTCTGGAGACCAGCGACGAGGATTTGCCGAAGCTCTTTAAAACCGGTTAGGTCAGGACCGGTTAGCCGTCGCGGCGGAGCCGGTTCAGCCGGTAGCCCGGTGGCGGCTCCTCAACGAGCTGGCGATCTGCTTCCGAGTTCGCCTCGCTCTGCTGTTGCCATGTTGGATATGTCTCAGTCTCCGGCAGCGGCTCGTACTCGTAGTTGTCTGAGTAGAGCGACGTCTCGGCGTCCGTAGACGCATCATAAGCAGGCAACGCAACCGAGCTTGGCTGCACCGACCCATCCGGATCGGCAAACACCCAGGCATCCGGCACACCAGCGGCCCGCGCCTGCTCCACCGCAACTTTTGCCGCCGTCCGATCCGCATAGGGCCCTGCGAGAACGCGGTAGCGATAGCCCACACCGGTTTGCGAACCATGCACAGACAGAGGCTCAGCAAGATCGCGGCCAATTCGTTGCGCACCGGCCTGTGCTGCACCTTCATTGTTGAAGCTGCCCACAGCCACCCAGTACTGATCAGCAGCCTGGGCCTGCATGGCCAGCAACCATACCGCAATGAGCGCAGCACCTTTCGACTTCATCCCTAATACTCCTCCCAACGTTTTGCCGCTCCCAGAATCACGAAGTCAGCATGATCATGATACCAGCGGCCACTGCCGAGCCGATGACCCCTGCCACATTTGGCCCCATGGCGTGCATCAGCAGGAAGTTCTGCCGGTTGGCCTCCAGACCGACTTTGTTCGCCACCCGCGCTGCCATCGGCACCGCGGATACTCCGGCGGCACCAATCAGCGGATTGATGGGTTCCCGGCTGACCAGATTCATGAGCTTCGCCATGAGCACTCCGCTCGCCGTCCCAATGGCGAAGGCGACCATGCCCAGCAGCAGGATGCCGAGGGTGCTGGAGGTAAGAAACTGATCGCCGGAAAGCTTGGTGCCCACGGCCAGCCCCAGGAAGATGGTGACGATGTTGATGAGCGCATTCTGGGTGGTATCCGCCAGACGCTCCACCACGCCGCACTCGCGCATCAGGTTGCCGAAACAGAACATGCCGAGCAACGGCGCAGCGCTTGGCAGCAGCAGAGCCACCAGCAACAGCAGCAGCAGGGGAAACAACACGCGTTCGAGCTTCGTCACCTCGCGCAGCTGCTCCATTTTGATGGCGCGCTCCTTTTCCGTGGTGAGCGCGCGCATGATCGGCGGCTGGATGATCGGCACCATGGCCATGTAGCTGTAGGCTGCCACAGCGATGGCACCAAGCAGCTCCGGGGCGAGCTGACCGGCCACGTAGATCGCTGTGGGTCCGTCCGCACCGCCGATGATGCCAATGGCCGCCGCCTGTTGAATGGTGAAATCCATCCAGCCGAGTTCCGTCATACCGACCGCGCCAATCACCGTAGCAAAGATGCCGAACTGCGCCGCCGCGCCCAACAGAAGCGTCTTTGGATTGGCCAGCAGGGGTCCGAAGTCGGTCATCGCCCCCACGCCCATGAAGATGATGAGCGGGAACGCGCCGGTGGTGATACCCACCTCGTACACCAGATGCAGGAGGCCATCACCGGTGGCGATCTCCACACCGGGAATATTGGAGAGCACGCCGCCGAAGCCGATAGTCACCAGCAGCAGTGGCTCAAACTTGCGGACGATACCCAGGTACAACAGACCCAGGCCGATGACAATCATCACGGCCTGCCGCCACTCCATCTGATGGAGCCCGGAGCCCTGCCAGATCTGCTCGATCAGATCCATGCGCTATCCAATGCTCACAAGCGCATCACCCACCGCGACCGAGTCTCCCTCGGC
>JAUILW010000461.1 GCA_030432795.1 Gammaproteobacteria bacterium | reverse complement strand
CGGTACTTCGCCGCACAGAGCCACGCGGTGCATCACGCGTCGATGCGGAAAGTAATCTGCGGCGGCGAAGTGCTGCGTCTGCCGGTTGTCCCACATCACCACATCGCCCGGCTGCCATTGCCAGCGGATCTGAAAATCTGCGCTCTCGGCATGTTCGAAGAGCATGCGCAGGAGCCCCGCGGACTCTGTGCGTCCGAGCCCGTCGATGCGTTTGGTGTAGTGCCTGTTGACGAACAGGGCTTCGCGGCCGGTTTCCGGTATGCGGCGTACCACCGGGTGCACCGCCAGCGTTTCGCCGTCGAGCGCGCGGCGGGCGAGCTGCGGCGACACGGAGTCGAGAGGCAGCCGGTGCTCCGCGCGTAGCCCGCGCAGTAGTTCCTGCACGGGAGCGGACAACGCGTCGAACGCCGCCGTCATGGACACCCACAGGGTATCGCCACCCGTGGGCGGCGTTTCCACGCTGCGCAGCACACAGAACGTTGCCGGTGCGCTGAGGTAGCTGGTATCGGAGTGCCACACGTTGATGTCGGGCGGATTGTCCGCATCGTTGATGATGACGGAGACGCAGGGCGCGTCCTCGACGTGCCCGAAGCGCGGGTGTGGATCGATCAGCGGCTCACCGAGGGCGGCGGCAAGAACCGCCTGTTCCTGTGCTGTGCAGCGCGCTCCGCGGATTGCCAGCACCCCGTAGCGCGCCAGCGCATCGCGCAGCGTATCGACGCCTTCCTGCGTGAATCCGCTCACCGTGGCGCCGAAGTGCGGAGACAGGGGCGTGAGTTTCATTGGCGCGGCGGATGCGCTGTCTGTTGCGCCGTCTTTTGCGCCATCTGTTGCAAAGAAGTTCTTCCTGAGCGCATAGGCAAATAGATCATGCAATCCGTAGATTGGTGAATATGAACGATACACACCTGCGATTTCCAGCGCTTTGGGTGCCGCGGCCGGGACCAGCGGAGTCGGTAGAGCTCAGCCTCGCTGATCTGCCGGACTACGATGTCGTGGTCGAGGTTGCCTATTCCACCATCAACTACAAAGACGCCCTGGCCGTTACAGCGCGGGGGCCTATCTGCCGCCGCCATCCGATCGTCTGCGGCATCGACCTCGCTGGCACCGTGTACTCGAGCCGCTCGCCGGACTGGTCGGCAGGTCAGGAGGTGCTGGTGAACGGCTTCGGCTTGTCGGAGACCGAGTGGGGCGGCTACAGCGGTTATGCGGCCATGAAGCCGGAGTGGCTGGTGGCACGGCCCCAGGGGCTGACGCTGGAGCGCACCATGGGCGTGGGTACCGCTGGCTACACGGCGGCGTTGTGCGTGCAGCGGCTCATCGATCACGGCGTGCAGCCGGGCGCTGGCGAAGTGCTGGTTACCGGCGCTACCGGCGGTGTGGGCTCGTTCGCCATACTGTTACTGAGCTTTCTCGGCTACCGCGTGGTAGCCGTATCCGGCCGCCCCCAGCTTGCAGACTACCTGCGCGGTCTGGGTGCGGCGGAGGTCATCGATCGGGCAGCGCTCGATCGTCCGCCACGTCCGCTGGAGCGGGAAAAGTGGTCTGCCGCGGTGGATTGCGTGGGTGGCGGTACGCTGGCCTGTGCGCTCGCGCAGACGCGTTACGGCGGCATCGTTGCTGCCTGTGGTCTGGCCGGTAGCGCCGATCTTCCCGCCAGCGTCATGCCGTTCATTCTGCGCGGTGTCACCCTGGCTGGTATCGATTCGGTGATGGCGCCGCTGCCGCCGCGTCAGGCCGCATGGGCGCTGCTCGGCCGCGCGCTCGCCGAGCGAGACAGCGATGAGGTGTACCAGACTGCATCCCTCGCCGAAGTGCCCGATCTGTGTCACGCGCTGCTCGACAACCGTCTGCACGGCCGTACCATCGTGGATCTGCGCGCGTGAAGCCCTGTGTCCTCGGCGCGGCGGCGCTGCCGGTAGGCAGCTATATGCCGGGCGAAGGTGCCACCGGCGCGGTGTACGAGCACGAAAGGCTGCTCGACGTGCTCGATAGGGCGCTGGCGGAGGCCGGGGTAACAGTCGCGGATGTGGGCGCAGTGATCGCGAGCCAGAACGTGCCCACCACGCGGCAGCTCGGCTTCCTGAGTTTCTTTGCCAGCCGCGCGGGCATCCGTGCAAACGCCAACCTGCTGGAGGTCTCAGCACTTGGCACGACCGGCGCTACGGCGTTCGATCTCGCCGTCAACGAGGTAGCGCTGGGGCATGCGGATGTGGCACTGGCCATCGGTGTGCACTTCGAAAGCCAGGCACCGCTGGCGGAGGCGATGGCTTCCGGCATTCGGGCGGTGGGGGATGTGGATTTTCAGTCTGTGTACGGATTGTCGCCGATCAGCTGGTATGCGCTCGACGCCAGCCGTTACCTGCACGACGCCGGCGCCAGCCGCCGGGAGCTCGCGGCGGTGGCGGTGAAGAGCCGCCAGTTCGCGGCATGCAACCCGCACGCGCAGATGCGGGCGGCGATCACGATCGAGGATGTTCTGCAGGCGCCACCCATCGTCGAGCCACTGGGCTTACTCGACGTGCCGGCACGCAGCGACGGCGCGATCTGCGTGGTGGTCGGCCGCGGTGATATGGCAGCGGCAGACGCTGTGACGGTGCTCGGGCGTGGCTACGGGCACGATGGCCACCATCAGATGGGCGCGATACCGCACGACATGACCGACCTGGTGGCCGCGCGCGCCGCGGTATCGCGGGCGCTGGACGCGGCTGGTGTGGCGCAGGCGGATGTTGGGGTATGGGAACTCTACGCGCCGTGTTCGATCACCGAGGTTCTGGCGGTGGAAGCGGTGGGGCTGCTGCCGCGACATCAGGCGGCCTTTGCCACTGCAGAAGGGCGCACGGGGCCGGATGGCGACGTGCCGGTGAATCCGTCTGGCGGCTGTCTAGGCCGCGGTCATCCGAGCAACCTCACGGGGCTGTATCAGGTATTCGAGGCTTGGCAGCAGCTGCGCGGCAGGGCCGGTGCGCGCCAGCAATCCACCGCGCATGCGGTAACCCTCGCCGAAGGCGGCAACTACAACACCGCGCTCGCGCACGTGTTCGGCAGGGCAGGGTGATGCTGGAACGGGTGCACATCGGCGGGCCCATGCCGCTGCTGCCACGGCGAGCCCTGGCCAACCGCTATCACTTCGAGGCCCTGGATGCGGGCCGATTGGAAACCCGCTGGTGCCGGGGCTGTGAACGCTACAGCTTTCCACCGCAGAACCGTTGCCGTCATTGTGGCGGCCGGGACGTGCTGTGGCGTG
>JAUILW010000018.1 GCA_030432795.1 Gammaproteobacteria bacterium | reverse complement strand
GCCGGCAGCGGGATCTGCACGAGGATACCGTGCACGCGCTCATCGAGGTTGAGCTGCCCTACCAGATCCAGCAGCGCGGCCTGCGTCGTGCTGCTCGGCAGGTCGTGGTCGAAGGACGCAATGCCCACTTCTGCACAGGCGCGACGCTTGTTGCGCACGTAGATGCGAGACGCTTCGTCGGCACCCACCAGCACGGTTGCAAGGCCCGGGCGTGAGAGGCCCTGCTCCAGCCGAGTAGCGATGCGGGCCTTCGTCTCGGCACGAATGTCCCGGGCGATGGCCTTGCCGTCGATGATCTGCGCTTTCACGTGGAGAAACCTCTGTGGACAATGGCGTATGGTGCTGGCTTGCCCCGCAAAATCCAAGAGCAACCCGGGAGACATGTCTTGGGAGACGACCTCGAAGGCATCCGCAACGGCTACCTGACAGACGAAACCACCCTGCTCACCCAGATGATCGAATCCGTCGATTTGTCCGAGGTGGAGCGCGCCGAGATCGCCCGCGCAGGTGCTACGCTGGTGCAGCGGGTGCGCGACGAAAGCGACCCCACGCTGATGGAAGCGTTTCTATCGGAGTACGGGCTCTCTACCGACGAGGGGATTGCCCTGATGTGCCTTGCAGAAGCGCTGCTGCGGGTACCCGATGCGGATACTGTCGACGACCTCATCGCCGACAAGATCACCAGCTCCGACTGGGACGCGCACTCGGGGCGCGCGTCTTCAGTGCTCGTCAACGCTTCCACCTGGGCACTGATGCTCACCGGTCGGGTGCTTGGCGAGGCGGAAGACGCAGGTGTCGTCTCCACGCTGCGCGGGCTCATCCGCCGGGTCGGCGAGCCGGTGATCCGTACCGCCGTCAGCCGCGCCATGCGCGAGCTCGGCGAACAGTTCGTGCTCGGGCAGAGCATTGAAGCGGCCATGGACAATGCCGAAGCGGCACAGCGCAATGGCTACACCTACTCCTACGACATGCTCGGCGAAGGCGCGCGCACGGACGCCGACGCGCGCCGATACCACCTGGCCTACGCCGACGCCATCACCGCCATCGCACGGCGTGCCGGCGACGATGTGCGCGGCAACCCCGGCATCTCCGTCAAGCTCTCAGCGCTGCACCCACGTTACGAGGCGACGCATCGTGCACACTACTTCGACACCCTGCTGGCGCGGGTGCGCTCGCTGGCGGTACTCGCCGCCGGCAGCAACATCGGCTTCAACATCGACGCCGAGGAGGCCGATCGTCTGGAGCCGTCGCTGGAGATCATCGAAGCACTGCTGGCGGAACCTGCGCTGGCCAGCTGGGAGGGTCTGGGCGTCGTGGTGCAGGCGTACGGGCGCCGCGCCATGCCGGTGCTGCACTGGCTGCACGAGCAGGCACAGCAGCGTCGCAGACGCATCATGGTGCGGCTGGTGAAAGGCGCCTACTGGGACACAGAGGTCAAACGTGCGCAGGTACTTGGGCTGGAGAGTTATCCGGTCTTTACCAGGAAGGCCCACACGGACATTGCCTACGCCGCCTGCACCGATGCGCTGCTGCGCATGCAGGATCATGTGTACCCGCAGTTCGCCACGCACAACGCCCATACGATCGCTACGGTGCTGCACCTGGCCAAGCGGCACGCAGCGGAGAATTTCGAACTGCAACGCCTGCACGGCATGGGCGAAGCCCTGCATGAAATCTGTCGCATTGCGCACGGCACGCAAACGCGCATCTACGCGCCGGTCGGCGTGCACCGCGACCTGCTCGCGTACCTGGTGCGTCGCCTTCTGGAGAACGGCGCCAACAGCTCCTTCGTGCACCAGATCGTCGACGAACGCGTAGCGCCAGAAACCGTCGCGAAAGATCCCTTCTCGGCGATAGATCCTGCCGCTGATGCACACAATCCGAAGCTGCGGCGGCCGCGCGCGCTGATTGCCGGCCGCAGCGGCGCCCGTGGCTGGGATATCACGCACCAACCACACGTCGAAGCCCTCCTCGCGGCCCGGGCCGATGTCACATCGCACGACAATGTGCCCGACCACAGCGTCGAATCGGCCGATGCGGCGATGGCGCGTCTGGCAACGTACGCCGCCACCTGGAGTGACACAGCGTCAGCAGAACGCGCCGCCATCCTCCTGCGCGCTGCTGATGGCTTTGAAGGCAGCACCGGCACACTCATCGGCTTGCTGGGCCGTGAGGCGCACAAAACCCTGGACGACGCGATTGCCGAGCTGCGTGAGGCGATCGACTTTCTACGTTTCTACGCCGGGCAGTGCGACAACCTCGCAGGGGCACCCCTCGGGGTGGTGGCGTGCATCTCGCCGTGGAACTTCCCACTCGCCATCTTCACCGGTCAGGTAGCCGCAGCACTCGCCGCCGGAAACTGCGTGATCGCCAAGCCCGCAGAGCAGACGCCACGCATCGCTCGCGCGGCAGTGGCTCTGCTGCATGAAGCAGGCGTACCCGCGGACGCGCTGCAGCTGGTCACCGGACCTGGCTCGGTGATAGGTGCTGCGATCACCGCCGATGCGCGTACCGATGGTGTTTGCTTCACCGGCTCTCTTGACACAGCGCAGCACATTCATCGGGCACTCGCCAAACATGCGAATCCACGCGCGCCGCTCATAGCCGAAACCGGCGGCATCAACGCCATGATCGTCGACAGCACAGCACTCGCCGAACAAGCCGTGCGCGACATTGTCAATTCCGCCTTCAAGAGCGCCGGTCAGCGCTGCTCGGCGCTGCGCATTGTGTACGTGCAGGAAGATGTGGCGGAGCGGATGATCGCCATGATTCGTGGCGCCATGGATGCTCTGGTAGTGGGCGACCCGTGGCAGACCGACACCGACCTCGGGCCGGTAATCGATGTCGGGGCATATCGGGACATCATCGCGCACATCGACAGTAGTGACGTTCTGCATCAGGCGCCGCTTGCGGACGATACCGCCTGCCTCGTGCCGCCCACGCTGATCCGTGTGGCCGGTATCGAATCGCTGACGCAGGAGGTGTTCGGTCCGGTCCTGCACCTGGCCACCTTCCGTGCCCGCGACTTGCCGTCCGTGATCAACGCCATCAATGAAAGCGGCTACGGTCTGACCTTTGGCCTGCATACCCGCCTCGACGACCGCGTGCAGGAGATCGTCGAGCGCCTCAGGGTGGGCAACATGTACGTCAACCGCAATCAGATCGGTGCGGTGGTGGAAACCCAGCCGTTTGGCGGCGAGGGGCTATCCGGCACCGGCCCCAAAGCGGGCGGCTACTTCTATCTGCCGAGGCTACGCGACGGCACGGGCAATTCCGACACCTCGCCTGCAAACCGGCGCCGGGTGGGTAGTCGTCGACTGCAGCGCCTCATCCACGGCACGGCAAACCGGTCAGGCGCGCTGCCCGCACCGCCAGCGGGCCTGACGCTGCCACAACTCAGCTTCACCACACCTGGGCCGACCGGAGAGCGCAACACCCTCACGCTGCACCCACGGGGCGTGGCGCTGTGTCTCGGGCCGGAGCCAAGCCAGTTGCTCCTGCAGGGGCACTGCGCCCTTGCATGCGGCTGCGCCGCCGTGCTGTTCGGCGCGGCAGGATCAGCGGTTCTGGAGCAGGTACAGGCATGGCAGACACAGGGGCTGCCGGTGACCTTCGCTGAGGGACTACCGACCGAACGGGCGCTGTCTCACGCGAATGGGTTTGACGTGGTGGCCTATGCCGGAGACGACGACACGACACGTACCCTGCGCACGGCGCTCGCCGAGCGCACGGGGGCCATCCTGCGTTTCTCCAGCTACCCCTGGGACCCCATGGCCTACCTGGTTGAGCGTCACGTGTGCACCGACACCACTGCTGCTGGCGGCAACACGAGCCTCATGACCGGCACGGAATAGCGCCGGCCCTATCCGCCTAGCAGGCTGCTGATAAAGCAGCCTGGTATCCCGGCCAGGAACGGACGGGCCGCGAACCAAGCACGTAAGTGCTTGATTCGGCGTGAGCGGGCGACAGCCCGCGGTCGCTGAAAAAGTACAGGAAGTACTTTTTCAGCACCCTGCTAGGGCTTGTACCAGACGGGTGAAGTCCAGGCCATCTCCTGCACGGTGCTGGGATAGCTTCCGTCGCTGCACGCCGCCGGACGCTCTGCCTCCGGCAGTCGCTGGCAGTCGTACATGTGCCAACGCCACGTCGGATTTTCCACCGCACGGACGTAGTAGTAGCTCGGCACGCTGGCATCGAACGCCTCATCGGTATACACCGCGCACAGGCTTTCGTGGCCGCCCCCCTTGCGGCTGCCATCGGCAGCCACCGTCGCATCGTTGTCGCCACCGGCGATGGTCGTCACGGAGCTGTGCATCTTGCCGTCGGCATCCACCCAACCTTTGATCAGCTCGAGCTTCTGCAGCGGTGCGGAACCGTCGCCGGAGTCGCGAAGCGCCGAGGCGATGAATGTCGGTTTGGCCTCACCCGCAGCCGAAAGATCGCCCCCCATGGGCACACCCTGCGCGTAGCCGATGTCGACGAGGTCGGCACGGCTGCACGCGTCTGCGGGATAACCCCATCCAGCGAAAAAGCGCGGCACGATGCGTGGCCCTGAGGTGCCGAACACCTCACGGCGCTTCATGGCCTCGAAGATGGCGTCGCGGGAGTTTTCCACCGCCCACACGCCAGCCAATCCTCCCGGGTTGCCGTCGATGCCGCTGGTCAGCAGGCCGGGCTGCAGGCGCTCAGCGGGGGTTGCTTCCACCGAGACGTGGCCGCGCCAATCGTCTTCACGCGCAGCCCCTGGCGTCGCTGCATGGGTATCGGTGGATGCAATGGCGCCGAGCTTCACCGGGTTGATGCCGATCTCCTGCTCCTCCGCAAGACCTACGAGTAGACCAGATCGGTGGAAATCTGTTGGGTGCACACAGCCGGCACCCAGCATGCCGTTGCCACCTACTTCGCCGTCAGCGCACTCCTGCGTGACTTCCGTTTGCTGCCCCATGACAAGCTGACCGGTGGAAAAATCGCGGGTGGCGTAGGACTCTTCCTGGCCCATCCAGCGCACACCCTCCACGTCACACAGCTCATCGGGCTCGGCAAGGATGCTGGTCAGGCCGTTGATGCATTCAGAGCCGCCCTTGTGCTGGAAGATCTCCATGATCGGCTCACGATCCTGACGGGTCTCGGCATACTTGCGGCGGTTTTCCAGCGTCGGCTCGAGGCGCATGTACGGTGCCATGCGTCCGTTGGCAAGATTCGAGTTGTGCGGAATGGTCAGATAGTCGCAGCCGGCGGCTTCGTCGCAGGCAGCATCCAGACCGGCCCACAGGGCAGTATCGTAGGGCGCATCGATATAGGAAACCGGCAGGTCCGGTACGTTGCCGTTTCTGAAGATGACGTTGCGATGGTAGTTGGAGGTCTGCGGCGTGCCGGTGTACTCGTACGCAACGAAGCTCGTGAATTCGCACGCTTCGCTCTTGTCGTAAGCTGCTTCCGCCGCTTCCGCCATCTTCTGCCAGGGGTTGCGCGCATATTCCAGGCAAACCTCCCCATCCTCGCCACAGATCTCCGCGATGCGCTCAGGCGTCTCCGTGGTGATCACCTGGCCCAGCAGTACCATGCCGGTGCGCTGATCCGCGCGTGTCTGCTGGCAGAACGGCGTGTCGTAGCTTGGCGAGCCAGGCTCGCGACATACCCGCCGCTCACCGAGAAACTCACCGTGATCGGTGACCGCGAGAAAATCCAACGGACGATCGATCTGATAGGTGCCGCCCGGTTTGCCGTCCTCGCCCAGCGGCCAGAAAGGAATGGCCTCTCCTTTAGCGAAACGGTTGGCGTCCACCGGTGTCGCGCCAATGGCGTTGGCAGCGGCATCGAAGGAGAAGTTGGTGTGCACGTGCACGTCGCCGAACAACGGCAGGCGGTTCTCAGTGTAGTGCGTGCAGGGTTCCCGCGCCTCGGTGTAGGTAACCATCCGATCCGTCGCCGTTACTACCGGAGCCACCGGCGTACTGCTTTGATCGGCTGTATCGGCCACCTGCTCCGAACAGGCACCAAGGCCCAAAGACAGGACGAAAAGAGATATCTGATAACGCATGCTGCCCCCCCTTTCTTTTAGCCTGCTGGAAAAGTACTTCCTGTACTTTTCCAGCGTCCGCAGCCTTACGGCCGCTCGCGACCAATCAAGCACTCACGTGCTCGATTTGCGGCCCGCCCGTCCCTGGTCGGGATACCAGGCTGCTGTTTCAGCAGCCTGGATGAAGGCAGCATGGTATCAGTAAAGCGTCAGATCTTGCCGACGATGTTGAGGAACCAGCCGCGCTGCTCGTAGTCGAGAATGCGCAGATCATCGCTGAAGTCGGCGAAGTTGTAGCCAACGCCGATCTTCATGTGGTCGCCCACGTGGCGATCGAGCCCCACCAGGTAGCCATCTTTGACGCTGTCGTCCTCGCGTATGCGCAGGCGACGGTATTCGACCACCGCCTCCCATTGACGGATCAGGTGGTAGCGCAGTCGCGACGAGGCAAAGTCCACCGTCGAGCTGAACCAGTGGCCGGCAGACCGGTCGGTACGCAGTTCGCTCTTGCGATGACCATACTTGGCCGCCAGCTTCCAGCGCGGGGTCAGCCGGTACACCCCTTCCACAGACGTGATGAGGGACTGCTGGTCGGTGCCCGCGTTGATCTGTCCTGCACTGCCGAGGTCATAGAGGTAGACCCACTTCATCAGCATGTTGAAGCGATCATTGCTCACCGGCCGGTAGGCGAAGCCAAGGCCTGCCTCTTCGAAACGCGTGTCACCAAAAGCCGAGTTGTTGTCGTCCGTGCGGGCGAAGTTGTACTTGCCAAGCAGACGCAGCGACTCCGTGGCACGGATGTCCAGGCGATTGGTGGTCAGCACCTGATCGCGGCGCTCGGCACCGCCATCACGGCGCACCTCCACCGTGGAGCGCCACTGGAAGCCGTCGTTGCGGAAGCCTGCCGCCAGCGTCACGGCAGAACGGTCCACCAGACCGCTCAGCGCATCCAGTTCGCCCTTCTGCACGGTGAAACCGAGGTCCCAGCCGGGGCTCGGTGCATAGTCGAGGCCGTAAGAGTGGGTAAAGCCCGACCCCGTGGTCTCGTGCACGAACTGGTTCTCCGTGAACAACGTCGTCTGGTTGCTGATCTTGAAGCGGTTACCCACCGTAAAGCGGTCGCCGGATGACGGCGAGAACGTCGAGTCCGTGGAGTGGGTCCAGGTACCGTACAGGCTGTGCCGATCCGTACGGGCGTAGTCGAGGCCCACGCTCACACCGCTGCCGCGATGGCCGGAGGTAACCTCCGTTTCCAGGCGCAGCTTGTCGCTGACACGGTTGCGCGTACCGATGAACGCCATGTCGTTGTTGGTGCCCACCAGGCCGCTCTCATCGAGGGTGGTCTGATAACCGCCAAACAACTCAAAACGCTCGGAAAAGGCATGCGCCAGCTCCACCGCGGCCACCGTTTCCTGGCGGTCAGTGTTGGTGAAGCTGTCTTCGTTCTTGTCACGCTGCACTTCGAAACGCAGACGATTCTTGCTGTCCGCCTGGTAGTCCAGCAGCATGCTCCACTGCTCGTCCTGAGAACTGCCCCGCTCCACCTGACTGGTGCGCGCCATGAAAGCGAGCTTCTCGTTCAGGTGACCGGTGAGTTCGAAGCCGAACTCGCGCAGATCCAGGCCGCCGGTGTCGTGTCGGGCAACCGAGAAGTCGCGATCCGTATCGCGCCACCACAGGCCCACCGTCCAGTCCTGCTCGGTCACGCCCAGCTCCTGGAAGTTGGCCCGCGCCTCGAAGCCCAGTGCATTGCCGTCGCGGTCCAAGGCGTTGGTTGCGCTGCGCTGAGCGAAGCTCAAACCGCCATTGTCCGAGAAGAAGCCATTGCTCTGGCTTGCGTTGGTGTCGGCGTACTCGATCTTGAGATACGTACCGCGGCCCTGCTGGAAGGTCAGATCAATGCCGCTGAGCCGGTAAGCTTCGGAGCCGCGACCCTCATCGACGTAGGTACCGCCAATGGCCACATGGTCACCGAGCCATTTCTTGCCGCGGGCACCCCAGGCCAGATGGTTGGCATCGAATGCGTTCGGCAGATACTCGTAGTCCACCAGTAGCAGCGCGTCATCGCCATCGAGCGGCGTGTGCCGGATGATGGACGCCTCCCGCGAGCGGATCTGCGCCAACGGTCGGGAAAGGATCAGCCGACCCTGAATCTCGTCTACGTCGTAGTCCTGGCCACGCACCAGCGTCAGCGTTTCCACGACGCGGTTGGTGTCGCGATCGCGCACTTCGACGCTGACCTTTTCCGAGCCTGGCAGAATATCCTGATGCGGCAGAAAGTAGAGGCTGCCGCCGGTGCCTAGAAATTCCGCATGACCAAAGGCTGTCTGCGCTTCCGAGGCAAACGCCTTGAGCTGCGTCGAACTCTCGCCGAGCTCTGTGGAGTCCGTGCCGTTGTAGTTCAGCATGGCGCCATAGAGGCTGCGGTTGTACTGCGCGAACTCCGTACCCGTGAAGCTCGTGTTGTAGTTGCCCCACAGCATCTGCGACTGGTCCCAATCGACCCTCACATACATGCGGCCCATGGTGTCCACATCGCTTACGGTGGTGGAGTCGTCGCCGTACACCGGGTAGTAGCGATCCGGATCCAAGCGCCGGAACAGACTGTCAGGGTCCTTATCGAGGAAGCCCGAGAAGAATTCACCGATCTCCTGCTCGCGGGTGTCCATCTGCGCCGTCACCAGGTATTTACCCTGGATCTTACCCTTGAGATAGAACGCAAGCCGGCCATCCACCAGGAAGTCGTTGTCATACTTGTCCTGTCCGGATACCGCCTCCACGTTGCCGGCGATGTTGTTTTCCGACGCAGTGATATCCGCAAAGCCCGCCAGGAAGATGTAGCGCCCGGACACGTCCGCAGACAATGACCGCGACCAGCGTGGCTCGCCAGCGTCGTGCACGGCCACATCGAAGCTGTGCTGACCCACCGGCAACAGGTACTCCACGCCGAAGCGGTTGACGCCGTCCAGCGGGATGTGCTCACCATTGATGGTGATGTCCGGACGGTCGCCACGCACATCACCGTTCACACGCACCTGCGAGGCGGCAAGGGGCATGCGCTGAATAGCCAGGTCGTTGCGCCCGTAGATGGTGGCATAGGGCTTGCTGGCCCGTTCTTCCATGCGCTCGCGCTCCTCAGCGTCCAGGCTCATGGGGTCGAGGACCACAAACTTCTGCACACGGGTTTCGTCGAACGCACCGTCCGCGTTGACCGCGCGCATTACTACCTGTACCTCGTCACCCGCCCTGAGGCCCTTGGGCTGCCAGACGAATTCGCCAACGTGCGATGGGTCTTTGGCAATCATGTCGAGCACCACGCCACGATCCACGTCCTCGCCGCGATACAGCGTCAGCACCAGGTGATCCTGGAAGGCCGCATAGTTGTTGTAGAACGGGAACCGCAGGGCCTTGCCGTCCGCTACCGCCACGGTGGGTGTAGCAAAGGCGAGCTTACGCTCCGCACGCAACGGATCCTCGGTGAGCCATAAGGCACTGCCGTCTGCGGTGTGTACCCGCGTTTTCGCAGTCACATCGGCACGATCCGCGATGCTTGGCTCGGCCGGTGCGCTGCCTGGAGCGTTGACCGCTCCGCGCACGGACACACGCCGCCCATCCTGAAGGGCCGCCGCATCATCGCCCGCATCGCGAGGCGCCTGCTCACCGCGGCTGAGGATACGCACCACGACACCTTCGTCGGTGGCGCAGTAATCGAGCGCGCACGCGTCTGCCGCTTCGGCATGGGCTATCGGCACCATGGTGCTCAACAGGCCGGCAAATGCACGGGAAATCAGGCTCTTCATGACGCCTCCTCGGCTCTGCTCCAATCCCTGGATCGACGACTGATCGCCAGCCGCAGCTTTACAGGCTTTACTCTGCTTGGTGAACGCTCCGGCGTCCTCCAACGCCTGCCGGACAGACGCCGTCCGTCGCTCCGACAACGCCTGGTTGTAGGCCACGTCGCCGCGCTTATCGGCGTGGCCTTCGATGGTGACCTCACCACCGCAGGCAGCGCGGATCTGCTCCGCCAGTGCCTTAATGACCGGTAGAAACTCGGTACGGATCGCGTGACTTGCGGTGTCGAAGAAGATGTCTTCGCTGATGCGCACGACATCCCCTTCGCTCTTCAGCATCGGCGCGTCATGCAACTCGGTCTTCACCTCGACGGTGAACGCCGGGCCACCCTTGCCGAGCCGCTCCATAAGCGCCCGCTTGAGGCTCTCGGCCCGCTGCACTGCCAGCGCTTCAGAGCCGGCTCGCGCCAGGATGGTGATCACACCGCCCTCGTAACGCGCCAGGTGCGCTGCCATGTCGTCCAGCAAGCCAACGTGCTCGCCGCGGAAATGTGCGGTGCCGGGGCTGAAGAAGACTTCTCCAACCTCGATGCTCTGCACGCTCGCCGCCTGTGGCAGACGAACCGCGAAGTTGATCTGGTTGAGCAGGCCCTGGGTAATGCGCATGACCCGCGGGTTCTCGCTCACCATCTCCGTGCCGTCCGGCAAGGTTGCCGTATCCAGCTTCAGATAGAAGTTCTGACCGCGATCGAAACGGCTCACGTCAACACCCGCCAGGTGATAGCGACCGTACGCATCCGTCTCGATGAGCAGGCCCGTCACGGTCACCAGACGCACGCCCGGTATGCCCCGCTCACCGGCATCCTGCCAGCCGTCACCATCCTGATCGTCGAACACCTTGCCGATAATGGTGGTCTGCTCGAAGTCCGGGTCGGCCACCACCTCGATACGCGCCTGCGCGGTGTTACCGAGCGATGCGGTGCCGAGCACGGCACGGGCGGTGTTGACGTACTCACCATTCACGACCCCGGCACCCACCCGCAGGAAGTAGCGGATCGTCGCACGCTGACCGATAGCGACGTCGATGCCGCCAATGAGCACCGGCTTGTCACCGGTAATCGTCAGGCTCGGCATGGCCGGCTCGACGCGCACAGACCCATCCACCAGACGGAAGCCGCCCGGCAGGGAGTCGCTGACCGTCAATCCGACGATGTCACGGGTTCCCACGTTGCGAACCTCAATCTCGTAAGGCACCAGATCGCCTACCGTCGCCGTGCGTCGGCTGGTGGTCTTGGTGAGCCGTACGTCGAAGGAACCGATCGGGTCCAACGGGATGTGATTGTGAATCACATCAGGATCGCCATTCTCGAGCACGAAGCTCAGATAGTAGGTCGTCGCATCGCCAAGCTGCGGCGGCGTCACCTGGTTCTGCACGCGCAACGGACTCGGCTGTCCGGTCGGATCCAGCGCGCCCGCTTCGGGAGCAATCTGGCTCGAAGGCGCATCCACAAAGCCCGCGGGGGCTATGACACTCAGGCCGATCGTCGCACCGCTGGGACAGGCCGCGTCGGCACCCAGCACGAGATCGATCTTGTAGGCCCCGTCCACATCGGTTACCTGACTCTGCTGACCAGGCAGCACGCAGGCGTCCGGCAACGGCGCGCCGCCGCCGTCCGTCGCTGTAACCGTAGCACCCGCCAGCGGTGTGCGACCGTCTGTGGAATACACCACACCCGACGGATCCACCGGCAGGTTCTGGTCCACCAGATTGTCACCAGCACTCAGCGTAATGCCGCTGATGAGCTCGAATGTGGCAGCCGTTACCGGATGCCGGAGGCGAATCTCGTAGCCGGCACCTGGTGCCAGATCATCGAAACTGTAGCTGCCGTCGCTGGCAACGGTTGTGGTCGCAATCACCGTGCCGTTCTGTACCAGCTCAACCGTCCAGTTCTCCAGCGGCGTATCGGTGGGATCGAACACAGCGTCCGAGTCCCGATCGAGGAACACGCTTCCAGACAGCGCGGCGATGTCGTTCACCGCATCCAGGTAGTCCGGCAACCCGTCGCCATCGGTATCATCGTTGGCAAAGTTGCCATCGCCGTTGGCGTCTTCATCCGCCGTCGGCACGCCATCGTTGTCCTCATCGGTATCCAGGTAGTCCGGCAGGTCTGTGCCATCGGTATTGCCAGGGCTCGCATTGGAACCCGTACTGTTACCTGGAGCTGGACCAGCTACCGTATCGAACGCATCGTCCAGACCGTCGCCATCGCTATCGGTACCTGCTGGTACCGTATCCGGCAGACCGTCCATGTTGGCATCATGGGCTTCCGTCGCGTCCGGCACGCCGTCGTTGTCGGAGTCGGTGTCCAGATAATCCGGCTGGTCTGCCCCGTCGTTGTTGTTCGGCACGATCGGAGTGCCACCCTGATCCGGGTCGTAGGCATCGTCCACGCCATCGTTGTCGGTGTCGGTTCCCGTCGGCAGGGTTACGTTCGCGCCCTGTGCTTCGGTGTTATCCGGCACGCCGTCGTTGTCCGAATCGATGTCGAGGTGGTTCGGCACGCCATCACCGTCAGCATCAAAGGCATCATTCACACCGTCGCCGTTGGCGTCCGTGAAGCCGGCTAGATCCGGGTCTGCGAAATTCGGCAGTCCATCCAGGTCATCATCCGCCGAGGGATCCACGCCATTACCCTCATCCACGTCGAGGATGCCGTCGTTGTCCGCATCCGCATCGTTGATGTCTGACAGACCATCGCCGTCGCTGTCGGCTACGGAGTCCGAATCCAGGTAATCCGGAGTGCCGTCGCTGTCCGCATCGTCATCCGTGGGATCGCTGTTGCCATTGCCATCTTCAGCAATGGTTGCCGAACCATCCTCATCGTCATCGATATCGCGCCAATCACGATTGTCCACACCATCGGTGTTCTGCAACGGAGCGTTGCCGCCGGTAGCGTTGCCTGCCGCCGGTAGTACGAGCGTGTCGTACGCGTCATCCAAGCCGTCAGCATCCGCATCTGCACCAGCAGGTGCCGTGTCGGCTACACCGTTGGCATCCACGTCGTGACCTTCGATGCTGTCCGGCACCGAGTCGTTGTCGCTATCGGTGTCCTGGAAGTCGGGCACATCCACCCCATCGGTGTTCGCCGGCACGATAGGCGTACCGCCGTTGTCAGGATCGTAGGCGTCATCCAGGCCGTCGCCGTCAGTGTCAGTTCCCGAAGGCGCGGTATAGGCACCTTCCGCCTGCGCTTCGATGTTGTCGACGATGCCGTCGCCGTCGGCATCGATGTCGCGGCTATCAGCCAGTGCATCGCCGTCGGTGTTGGTGGCGCCGTTGCCTTCGTCGACGTCGAGGATGCCGTCGTTATCGTCATCCACGTCCACGCTGTCCGGCAGACCGTCTGCATCCGTGTCATCGTTGTCGAGATAGTCCGGCGTACCGTCACCATCATCGTCGCTGCCTGGGCCACCTTCGACCGAGGTGTCGATGCCGTCGTTGTCATCGTCCGCATCCCGGTAGTCCGGGGTGTCCGCGCCATCTGTGTTCTGTGCTGCGGCGTTGGTGCCGGTGGCATTTGCCGGGTCCGGGCCCGTTACCGTGTCGAACGCATCGTCAAGACCGTCGCCGTCCGCATCCGTGCCCGTGGGCAACGGCGGATTAGCCACACCATCGCCGTCCGGGTCGTGCATCTCCGTGAGATCAGGGATGCCGTCGTTGTCGGAGTCGTCGTCGAGGTAATCCGGGTTATCCGCCCCGTCGCTGTTCACCGGCGTGATCGGCGTGCCGCCGTTATCGGTGTCGTAGGCATCGTCCAGGCCGTCGCCATCGGTGTCGGTGCCCGTGGGCGCCACATAGCCAGCATCAGATTGCGCTTCTAAGTTGTCCGGCACACCGTCGTTGTCGGAGTCGATATCGAACCGATCCGGCACGCCGTCGCCGTCGCTGTCACCGGCACCTTCCTGAGCGTCGGTGAGACCGTCGTTGTCATTGTCGATGTCCGTCGAATCCGGCACCCCGTCACCATCGACGTCGTCCGCATCCAGGTAGTCCGGCTGGCCATCGCCGTCGGAATCGTTACCAACGCCGCCTTCCGTGAGCGTCGCAACGCCGTCACCGTCGTCATCAGTATCACGCCAGTCACGGTTGCCTGCCGCATCGGAGTTCTGCAGCGGTGCGTTGGAGCCGGTCTCGTTGCCGGCCGCAGGTAGCGCAACGGTATCGTAGTTGTCATCAAGACCATCCAGGTCTGCATCCGCACCGGCTGGGGTGACATCAGCCACGCCGTCGCGGTTTGCATCGTGTCCTTCGATCGCATCCAGGATGCCGTCGTTATCAGAGTCGGTATCGATGTAGTCTGCTGTATCTGCACCGTCCGTGTTGGCGATGACGATGGGCGTACCACCGTTGTCGGCGTCGTACGCATCGTCCAGACCGTCTCCGTCCGTGTCGGTCCCTGTCGGCGCCACATACGCGCCTTCCGCCTGCATCTCGATATTGTCGACGATGCCATCGTTGTCGGAGTCGATGTCGCGGCTGTCCGGAATTCCATCCGTATCGGAATCAGTACCGACACCACCTTCGGTAACCGTGAGCACCCCGTCGTTATCGTCATCCGTGTCTCGCCAGTCTCGGTTGTCGGCACCGTCGCTGTTCTGCAGCGGTGCGTTGCTACCGGTGGCGTTTCCAGCCGCCGGCATCACAACCGTGTCGTAGTTGTCATCGAGGCCATCGCCATCGGCGTCAGCGCCTGCAGGTGTGGTGTCAGCCACACCGTCCGCATCCGCATCATGCCCTTCAATGGCATCGACAATGCCGTCATTGTCGGCGTCGGTATCGATGTAGTCGGGTGTGTCAGCACCATCCGTATTCGCGATAACGATCGGCGTGCCGCCATTGTCGGCGTCGTACGCATCATCCAGACCGTCGCCATCGGTATCGGTGCCCGTCGGCGCCACATAGGATCCTTCCGCCTGCGCTTCGATGTTATCGACGATGCCATCGTTGTCGGCATCGATGTCGCGGCTGTCCGGCGTGGCATCACCGTCAGTGTTCGTCGCCGTATCGCCTTCGTCTAAGTCGAGGATGCCATCGTTGTCATCGTCGACATCCACAGCATCGAACACACCATCGCCGTCAAAGTCCGGCAGGTTCAACGGCGTTGGGGAGTCGGTGTTGGACGGATCGCCGTCACCATCATTCCCAGGGATATCGCCGTTCTGGTCCACATCCGTTCCGTTGGTGGACAGATCCGTGCGCAGGCTGTCGGCAACGCCGTTCCGCGTTGGGTCGACTGCGCCAGTCGCTTGAGTCTCGAAAGGGGTGTTCACCGGATCGGGGATGAAGGTGACGGTGATGGTTACAACGATGAAGTCACCGGCGTTCAACGAGCCTGGCTGTGAGGCGTCAAGCACTCCGGTATTTGCACCAGCCCCGTTGTACGGACCAGATGCCGAATAGCCGGTGTTGCCGCCATTGGTGATACCAGCAGTGGATATCGCGTTGACAGCCACGAAGTACTCACCCACGGTATCGACGTCGCCGACGACGGACACGGGCGTACCGAAGGCGCCGGTCAGGTCGTTGAAGATCTGCACGTCGAACGCCGGCGCGGTGCCGGTGTTTTCGATGCGAATGTCATAAGTCGCACGAAGCGTTGCACCGAGATCAACCAGGCCGGTCATTTCCATGGCCGCACCCAGACCGATGCTAACGGGCGGTGGGTCCGCCACAGGACAGCCCGTCCCGTCGTTCAACGAAACGGCTGCACCGGTGGCCAGCAGCGTGGCCGCGCCGGTGGTCGGCTCCACGAACCACAGCTCACCGACGTTGTCGTAGCCATAGAGATCACCATTGAGATCGATGTACGCAGCACCAAACGCCAGCGGATCACCGGTCGGTCCGATCAAGGTCTCTGTTACACCACCTGCCGGATCAATTCTGAAGAGGTTGCCGTTCGATACCGCATAAAGGAAACCGTCGGCTGGATTGCCCGCAAAGTCGAGCGCATCGACAAGCGCAGGCGTGGTTCCCAGAAGCGTTGCGCTGCGCGTGACCAGGTTCACCGCATAGAGCTCTGCATCGTTGGAAGTGCTGTCCCCGCTGATGTAAAGCGTGTCGCCAATGACGTCGCCGGCGTTGTAGATACCTGCGCCGGGCGAAGGAAGCCCGGGAATTGATCCGAGAGAGATAGATGTTCCGTTGCCGTCGGTGACTACGAGGCTCGTCGTGCCATGACGTATCGAGTAGATCAGATTGTCGGCCGTTCTGTAGCCCATAGCGTTGAACTGCAGATCGTGCACCGTGGAGCCCACCGGCGTAAACGCGCCGGTTGTTGGATCAATGGTAAAGAAATCCGTGGGATTGCCAACGCTACCCGCGCCCTGGTACAGCGCGTTGGTACAGGCGAATGGCGTCAACGCCGGAACGAAAGTGACTCCGGTGCTGGAACTCGTGTTGTTGGGATTGCCGTCGCCATTGTTCCCAGGCACGTCGCCGTTCTGATCGACGTCCGTGCCGTTGGTGGAAAGGTCAGTAGCGTCCCCGTCGGCGACTCCGTTCTCCGTCTCGTCACCGCTGGCAGTGAATTGCGTGAAGTAGGGGGCGTTGTCTCCGTCGGCAACGAAGGTCACTGTTACCGGCACGACGATAAAGTCCCCGGGCTTGAGGCTGCCCGCGGTGCTCGGGTCGAGGATGCCGGTGTTCGCGCCGCTACCGGTGTATGCGCCATTCGCCGCGAACGCCGTGTTACCGCCATTCGTGACGCCGGAGGTGTCGATGGCGCCAATGCTTGCGAAGTATTCACCCGCGGCATCCACGTCACCGAGGGTACCTACAGCGGTACCGAACGCGGTGGTGAGGTCCTCGACGGCCTGAATGTCAAACAACACGCCAGGGCCCGTGTTCTCGATCCGCAGGTCGTAGGTCAACTGGAACACATGACCCGACACGTTGCTCAAGGCGCCTGCCGCTTTTGCCGCACCGATCTGCGGTACCGACGGCGGCGCTGCCTGATTACATGATGCACCATCGGTCAATGATGCTGTCGGGCCTGTAAACAGTTGTTGCGCCGCACCGGTACTGGTGTTGATCGTGTAGAAGCGACCGCTGCCGTTTTCGTAGGCGTACATGTTGCCCGCAACGTCGAAGTACGCGGAGCCAACGCCCACGCCCACGATACCTGTCGGCCCGATGACGGTGGTGGCACCGGTGCCGGGATTGACGCGCATGAGCTGCTTGGTGCTTTCGTTGACACCGTACAGCTGACCGTCGATCGGGTTCAGCGCAATGTCCAGCAGGCGTTGCAGGTCTGTGCCGGAGCCGACGAAGGTGGCAGCAAGCGTGGTGAGATCCACAGACCACAGGTCGTTCGCGCCCACCGGAATCATGAGCAGGTTGTTGCCCACGACTTCAGCGCTGGTGAAGTCCGCCACCGGCAGACCGGTGACATCGCCAATCGCCACCGATGTGCCGTTGGCATCGGTGACCACCAGCTCAGTGCTGTTAAAACGCAGGCTATAGATAAGGTTGTTCGTAGCGTGATAGCCCAAGGCGTTGTACGTGATGTTATGGGTGGTGGAGCCGATGTTGTTGACGCTCTGACCGGCAACATCGATGGCGCTGAACTGCGTTGGCGTGCCGCGCGCGAGATAGAGGTCTGAAGTGCATGAAAATGTGGTCAGGGACGAGACGATGTCGATGGAGGCGACATTGGAGGTATCGGTGTTTTCCTGATCCGCCACACCGTTCTGTGTGGAATCGCCGCTGGCGATAAAGGTGTTGTCGTAGGGTGCGTTGGCAGGGTCCGGGAAAAACGTGACGGTCATCGGCACTGATACGATGTCGCCGCCTGCCAGCGAACCAGGCTGGCTGGGATCAAACACGCCAATATCCGTATCACCGTCAAAGGAAGGGTTCGTCGCGAAACCAGCGTTACCAGTGAGCACCAGCCCGGTATCTACCGTACCCAGACTGACGAAAAACTCGCCGGGCTGATCCACGAGCCCGACGTTCGCCACTGCCGTACCGAAGGAGCTAGTCAAATCTTCGAATGCCTGGATGTCGAAGTCCTGTGGCGCGCCAACCCCGTCGATTCGAAGCG
>JAUILW010000460.1 GCA_030432795.1 Gammaproteobacteria bacterium | reverse complement strand
TGTCTGCACTGCGGATGGTGTACGGCAGTGATTCGCCGTGGCTCGGTTGGGCGCGCAACGTCGGAGTGCGGGCGATCTCCGAAAGCCGCGGCCTCAAGTCACAGATCATGCGCGAAGCCATGGGTATCGGGCCCATGGCCACGTCGATGCGTTAGCAGGGTGCCGAAATAGCACTTCCTGTACTTTTTCAGCAGCCTGATAGAATGCCGGCCCTGCAATCAAGGCGCTCTCAATCATGACGAAACGTACGCCGCTCTATGACGCGCACGTGCAGGCCGGCGGCAAGATGGTCGAATTCGGCGGCTGGGATATGCCGCTGAACTACGGTTCGCAAATCAAAGAGCACGAAACCGTGCGCAGCGCTGCTGGCGTGTTCGATGTCTCGCACATGACCATCATCGATGTGAGCGGGTCGGCAGCGCGGGACTTCCTGCGTCACGTGGTGGCCAACGACGTGGACAGGCTCAAGGTGCCGGGCAAAGCGCTCTATGGCGCGCTGCTCAACGAGCAGGGGGGCGTGGTGGACGACCTCATCGTCTACCGCCGTGAGGCGGGCTACCGCTGTGTGGTCAATGCGTCGACCCGCGACAAAGTGCTCGCCTGGTTTGCTCGCCATAATTCCGCAGCCGTGCTGGCGGAGCGGGAAGAACTTGCCATGCTCGCCATCCAGGGGCCGAACGCCGTAGCGCGTTACGAAAGCCTCTCCGGCAACCCCGTGTCTGACCTCAAACCGTTCAGTGCGCTGGAAGTGGGATCCGTGATGATTGGCCGGACGGGTTACACCGGCGAAGACGGCGTGGAGGTCATGCTGCCGGCGCAGGATGCCGTCCAGTTGTGGCAAGCGTTGCTCGATGCCGGTGTGGCTCCGATTGGGCTTGCTGCGCGAGACACACTGCGGCTCGAAGCCGGTCTCAACCTCTACGGCCAGGATATGACGGAGGCTACCCATCCGTTTGAGAGCAACATCGGTTGGACGGTTGCGATGAAGCCTGCGGACCGTGAGTTCATCGGTCGCCAGGCCCTCGAATCGGTGCAGGCCAGCGGCGTCGCGCGCAAGCTCACCGGTCTCGTGCTCGAAGCCAAAGGTGTGATGCGGCACGGCTATGAAGTGCGTACGGCGCACGGAGTAGGGGAGATCACCAGCGGTATATTTTCGCCGACGTTGGGGTACAGTATCGCGCTTGCCCGTGTGCCAGCCGAAGCGGAGGGCTCCGTGGAGGTGGATATACGTGGCAAGGCCGTGCCCGCACGCCTGGTCAAACCGCCGTTCGTACGTAACGGCCAATCTCTGGTTAACTGATCTGGGGGATGGGATGAGTGAAGTCCCGAACGAACTGAAATACGCCGCATCGCACGAGTGGGCGCGGCTCGAAGAAGATGGCATCGTCACGGTTGGCATCACCGATCACGCGCAGAACGCTCTGGGCGATGTGGTGTATGTCGAACTTCCTGAGGTGGATGCGCAGGTGCAGGCGCAATCCGAAGCAGGTGTGGTAGAGAGCGTGAAGGCCGCTTCCGACATCTACGCGCCGGTTTCCGGCACCGTGGTTGCGGTCAATGAGGCGCTGGAAGATGCGCCGGAAACCGTCAACCAGGACCCGTATGGCGATGGCTGGTTCTTCAAGATCGAGCCGGACAATGTCAGCGATCTGGATGACCTGCTGGATGCAGATGCGTACGCCGAAGCGTGCGAAGACGACGACCACTGAGCACTTCTGACTGACCATGCCTTTTATTCCTCACACGTCGGAAGACGTGCAGCACATGCTGGAGGCCATTGGCGCACCCAGCATCAACGCGTTATTCGACGAGATTCCCGAGTCCATTCGAGCGGGATCGCTGCGCGCAGTACCGCCAGGTATCAGCGAGCTCGAGATGATGCAGGAGATGGAAGCCCGCGCGGCTAGAGATGCGGGGCTCACCTGCTTTCTCGGCGCCGGTTGCTATGACCATCACATCCCTGCAGCGGTGTGGGATATCACCGCGCGCGGTGAGTTCATGACGGCCTACACGCCCTATCAGGCAGAGGCCAGTCAGGGCACGCTTCAGCTCATCTATGAGTACCAGTCCATGATGACGGCACTCATGGGGCTCGACGTATCCAACGCTTCGGTCTACGACGGCGGCTCGGGGCTCGGTGAATCCATTCTCATGGCTTTGCGCGCCAACCGAAAGAACAAGTCCCGCCGCGTGCTGATACCGGACACCGTACATCCGCTGGCGCGTAGCGCCGCGGCCAACATCGTCGGCCATCAGGGTATCGACATCGTCACCGTACCCACCCGTGGTGGTCGCTTCGATGTGGCGGCTCTGGGCGACGAAGACGTGGCTGCCGTGGTCGTGCAGCAGCCGAACTTTTTTGGCCTGCTCGAGAACGTGGACACCATCACCCGTTGGGGGCGTGCGCATAACGCCCTTGTGATTGCGATGGTCAATCCGCTGGCCATGGCGGTGCTGAAGCCGCCAGGTGCCTGGGGCGACGACGGAGCCGATATTGCCTGTGGGGATGGCCAGCCGTTGGGCATTCCCATGTCGTCGGGCGGGCCGAGTTTCGGGTTCATGTGTACCAAGCAGGCATTTGTTCGGCAGATGCCGGGGCGCATCATCGGTCGCACAGAAGACCTGGAAGGGCGAACGGGCTATGCGCTCACGTTGCAGGCGCGCGAGCAGCATATCCGCCGCGCCAAGGCGACATCGAACATCTGCACGAATCAGGGTTTGCTGGTGACCGCCGCCACCATCCACATGGCGCTGCTCGGCCCGGAAGGCTTACGCCGAGCGGCCAGTGCAAGCCACGCCAACACCGCGGAGCTGGTTCGTCTGGCCTGCGAGATCGACGGCGTGACCCGCGCCGACGACGGTGCGTTTTTCCACGAAGCGGCGCTGACGTTGCCGAAACCAGCCCGCGAAGTGCGCGATGCGATGGCGCGCCACGGCCTGCTGGCGGGTGTGCCGCTGGATCGTTACTACCCGCAGCGCTCCCATCAGCTGCTGGTGTGCGCTACGGAAAAGCGCACGCCGGAGGATCTCTCCAGGTATGTGATGGCCCTAACCGAGGCATTGTCATGAAGAGTCTGTTCGAGCTCAGCAAGCCGGCTCGAGGCGCGCGCGCGCAGCACGTCCCCGTTGCGGAGGATGCGCTTGCGGATCTGCCGGCGGATGCGCTGCGGGTGGAACCGGCAGCGTTGCCTGAGTGTTCGGAGATGCAGGTGGTGCGCCACTTCACCAACCTGTCGCGGCGAAATTTCTCCATCGACAC
>JAUILW010000459.1 GCA_030432795.1 Gammaproteobacteria bacterium | reverse complement strand
ACCGGCGGCCGGCACCCCGCAGAATCTCGAACTCCGTACAGGAACGGCGCGACTTGGCCAGGTAGTAATCGATGCGCTTGCGACGAGCGACCTTGAGCCGCGCAGCGAGCGCGGTGGCGTCGGCCTGGACCGGGTGCACCTCAGCATATGCTGCCAATGCCTGGACGGTGAGATCTCCGGCCGCGACAGGAAACTGCGCAAGCAGAACGGCGAGTTCCGTAAGGCCGGCGTCCTCCGACACCGACCGTTCCACAACGCTATCGCCGTCGATGAAATGCACAACGCCGCGATGCTGCAGAAAGTTACCAAGGTGCAGGTCACCATGCAGGAAGCCGGCCGCATGCAGGGTGGCGAGACCCATCGCCAGTTCCGAGACTATCGTCGCGGTTGCATGCTGAGCGTTCTCCAGATGCTCGAATAGCAGCCAACCCGCCCCGCTTTCCAGGACAGAAGGCGTCGCCAGCCCACAACCACGAAACGCCTCAACGCCCGCCCGCTCTCGGGCCATACGCGCCGCGGCTCGCTCACCAACAAACACCTTCAGCACGCCCGCAGGCTCCACCAGCGCTGTCAGCCGCTTGCCCGGCAGCCAGCGCAACACCCGCGTAACGGCAAACTTCCGCCCGGCAACACTCAGAGCGAAGGGCACCTCGAGGGCGTCCGGAGCGGCTTCGAGTTCAGCAAGCCCCACCGTATTCATCTCACCCGCCAAGTCCGCTTCCTGCTGTTGTGCGTAATCGCTAGTTTACTCGTTCAGCGAGACGCCGTGGGTGCGCCGCCAGGCCACCTGTGCCGCGCAGCCATTGCGACCTGGTTCGCAAATTTCCAGCGAACTACAAAACGTTCATATCCGCCTGCCGAACGCGCGTCTACGCTTGAGTCGTAGGACCAGACTCAACGAGAGAGACACGTCCATGGGGCAATCCGACAGCAACGGGGAGAACACCAATCCCTGCAGGTTCGTACAGAAGTGTCCGATGTATCCGCAGTTCAAAAATGAGTTCGGACTCCGGATGTTCAAGCTCACCTACTGCGAGAGCACGAACTTCCCGCAGTGCGCACGCTACAAACTCGCAAGCCAGGGCACCATGCCCCCCGGCGACTTGCTGCCGAACGGCCGCACGCTGGCGCGTAGCACCCAGTAGCACCATGCGGCAGGATCAGGACCTTCACGTCGTACTGCTGGATCTCGCCGAGATCACCAGCGCACCGGCGGCCGTGCAGGCCTTAGAGCAATCCCGTCTGATGATTTCGCGTCACACCGATTGGCGCTCGGCGGTGAACGAATGCGCCGGCCAACGGCCAGATCTCGCCATCATCGCCTGCCGAAACGTCGACACCGAGCTTTCTGAAATCTGCACGGCGCTTCGGTACGCCAACGCGACAGGCGAGGTCTACCCGCTGTTGCTGGCACCAGAGCATACATTGACCGGCGAACTCGTAGCGCAACTCGGCTGCGTGGCCGCAAGCGCGTTGCCCGAAAACTGGCAGGCATTCGCTCGGCAGGCCGAGCTGGCGGCACTCAGCGGCCGACGCGTGCTGCGGCGGGAGCGGGATTGGCTCGCCAACCAACGCGCAATGCAACTTCTCGGCGCTGCAGTGTGCAGCATCGACGCGAGCTCCCAATCCTGTGCGCCGCCAACCAATCTACGGCACCTGCTCGGTATCGACGGTCGCAAGCAAGCCGAACGCCCGCTGATGCACTGGCGGGATCTGCTCAAAGGGCTGGACGAGCTTGGCCGGGCGCGGCTGGAATCCTCCATCGCTATGGCCCTCGATGATGGAACACAGTTCAACTGCCGGGTCGGGCTGAGCGAGCGCCTCGACACGCTGCTCGATTGCCACGGCACGGCCCATCGCGACCGTGACGGCCGCATCCATCACCTGATTCTCACCTGGCAGCAGCTGCGTACACAAAACGCGGCAAATTCGCCGAGCGTTCTGCCTTTTACCGGCAGGGAACACGTGTCGACCGTCGTACCGGTGCTGGAACGGGTACAGCAGCAGAGCTCCGGCTCGGTGCTGTTTTTTCGCATCGACAACTTTGCAGAGCTGTGCCGCACGCTCGGCTTCGTTACCGGTCAGCGGGTGCTGACAACGTTGGTCGAACGAATCTCGGACGAGCTGCGCGCGGACGACCTGGTGTTGCCGCGGGGCGTGCAGAATGACGAGCAGGTAACGCGCATTGGCGGCGCTGAAGTAGTGGCCGTGATCGACGGCCTGGTCGAATCAGACAGCGTCAATCGCGTGCGGGAGCGCATCCTTGCAAGGCTGCGCAGCGCCTTTGACGTAGACGGGCGCCGTATTCCCCTGAAGCTCAGCTCCGGCAGCGCCTGCTGGCCGCGCGATGCGCTGAGCGCTGACGAACTGGTCGTCAGCGCAGCGCTTGCGGCGGATTACGCTACCGACACCTCAGCCGCCGGCGGGGAGCTCGGTTCTGAACATCTGAAGAACGCTCGCGATAGCGTCCGCCTGGAGGCAGACCTGTACGATGCCGTGCTCAACCGTGAGCTGAAGCTGCATTTCCAGCCGAAGTACGCGCTGGATAGCGGCGTCCTCGTCGGGGTGGAGGCATTGTTGCGCTGGCACCGCAATGGCGCGGAGTGGGTGCCGCCGGACGTGTTCATTCCCATCGCCGAGAGAAACGGTCTGATCAGCTCCATCGGTCGCTGGGTGGTGGAAGAGGCCGTCCGTACACAGGCGCGCTGGTTCGACATGGGGCTGGGGCGGGTGAAGATGGCCATCAACATCTCACCGGAACAGCTCATGGAACCGCAGTTCATGCATGAGCTGATCGATGCCTGCGCGCAGAGCCAGGTGCCTGCCGCCTCGATAGAGCTGGAGGTGACCGAGAGCTGCCTGATCGACGACTCAAAACGCACCATTGCCCGTCTGGGCGAGTTGCGCGACGCCGGATTCAGCATTGCGCTTGATGACTTTGGCACCGGCTTCTCGTCGCTATCCTATCTGCGCTCCCTGCCGCTGGATGTTCTGAAGATCGACCGTTCGTTCCTGTCAGGCCTTGGCACCGAAGGCTACGATCCAGGCCTGCTGGCGTGCATCATCGGCCTCGGCCTCACTCTGGGACTGTGCATCGTCGCCGAGGGTGTGGAAGAGCCAGTGCAATGGCAGCTCCTGGGTGAATGGGGATGCCACATCGGCCAGGGCTATCTGATGAGCAAGCCGCTGGCAGAGGAGGCCGTGCTACCGTTGCTGCAAGAGGCCGCCTGGCCGGGGTTCAAGAGCCTCAGCGCCTGATCTG
>JAUILW010000458.1 GCA_030432795.1 Gammaproteobacteria bacterium | reverse complement strand
CCGCCCTCGTCCTGAATTTTGGCGAGCAGGATGCATTTGCGTTTGAGGGTCGGCGCGCGGGTGAGCCAGTTGCCCTCCGGCTGCATGCCGATCACCTCGGAGTGGGCGTGCTGGGACATCTGCCGAACGAGGTTCTTGCGGTAGGCCTCCGGCATCCAGTCTTTGGGCTCGATTTTCTCTTCCGCGGCGATCTTCGCCTCGAATGCCTGCTCCAGGTCCTGCGTGGTTTCTGCCATGTTGCCTCCGATGCGTTCTTCAGCGCCCGACGAATGTCGGGGCGCGCTTCTCCGAGAATGCTGCCACACCTTCCGCGTAGTCGGCGCTACGACCGAGTTCGCGCTGATAGCTGCATTCGAGGGCCAGCTGCTCTTCCAGAGTGGCTGTGGAACTGACCCGCAGCGCCTGTTTGGTACGTGCGAGCCCAAGCGTCGGAGCCGCGGCAAACTGCGCGACCGCTGCTTCTACCGCCTCGTCCAGGGCGTCGTCCGGCAGGCAACGCCAGATCATACCCATGGCTTCGGCGGCCTGTGCCTTCACCCGCTCGCCGGTCAGGGCGAGGCCCATGGCTCGCGCCTGACCGACCAGACGCGGCAGTTGCCACGTGCCGCCGGAGTCCGGCACCAGGCCGATGCCGGCAAACGCCTGAATGAAACTCGCCGACTCGCCGGCGAACACCATGTCGCAGGCAAGCGCCAGGTTGGCTCCAGCGCCTGCCGCCACGCCCTGTACACGGGCAATGACCGGCAGGGGCAAGCGCGTGAGCCGCACAATGAGTGGGTTGTAGTACTGCTCGATGGTGGCACCCAGATCGCCGCCCGGGGTGACCGACTCGTCCGCGAGATCCTGCCCTGCGCAAAAGCCCCGGCCGTTGGCGGCAAGCAGCAGTACACGCGCCTGAGGATCCGCCTCCACGACATCCAAAGCCGCAGCGATCTCCCGGTGCATCTGCTGATTGAAGGAATTGAGCTTGTCCGGCCGGTTCAGGGTGAGCCGGTAGACCCCGCCAAGGCCTTCGAACTGAATCGTGTCGTACATCGCGCCTCCCTCTCGAAGCCGCAAATATGACACACTAATTTTTGTTCGACAATGCTTTACGTATCACGTCTGAAGCGGTGTGCGGCAAAGACCAGGCTCAGCAAGAGAGCCAGCCCCACCGCCTGGTGGGCAGCCGCCAGCGGCACCGGAACGCGCAGCAAGATCGTGGAAATGCCGATGACCACCTGCACCGCCAGCAGCAGCAGCACGATCCAAAGAACCGGTCGGTTCGCGCCGTCGAGGCGCCAGCGGCTGAGCGCGAACCACAGCACCACGGCCGTGGTGGCGTAGGCGAGCATGCGGTGGTTGAACTGGATGGTTACGGGGTCTTCAAAGGCGGCAATCACGCCGGCGCCGTAAAGGCCTACGGGCACGAAGCTGTCCCCCATGAGGGGCCAGGTGCCAAACAGCAGGCCGGCATCGGTTCCGGCGACGAAGCCACCCGAGAGCATGGTCACGAGCACGCAGCTCGCCGCGACAAACGCGGCGATATCCCGCTGAGCTGGACGCTCATACAGAAGATCCCACGCAACCCACAGGAGGCCGATGATGATGACAATAGCCAGGGAAAAATGCGCCGTGAGCCTGTACTGACTCACGTTCGGATCATCCACCAGGCCGCTCTTGACCATGTACCAGCCCATGAGCCCCTGCAGTCCGCCGAGCACGAACAGTGCGGCCAGCTTGGCCGTCAGGGGCTGCCGCACCTGTCCCCGCCACAGAAAGTAGGCAAACGGCAGCGCAAACAGCAGGCCGATGAAGCGGCCCAGCAGCCGGTGCAGATACTCCAGCCAGAAAATCGACTTGAAGCCTTCCACATCCATGCCGCTGTTCACCTTCTGGTATTCGGGGAACTGCTTGTACTGCTCGAAGGTCGCCTGCCATGCCTCGTCGGTCAGCGGCGGGATGGCGCCGAGAATGGGCCGCCAGTCCACCATGGACAGGCCGGAGCCGGTCAGGCGTGTGACACCACCGAGCACCACCATGGCAAAGACGGTGACGGCACAGAGAATGAGCCACCAGGCGATGGCACGGTCGGATGTTTGATCTCGCATAGCGCGGCGCATGCTACCGCCATCGCCGCCCGCGAGTAACTCCCAATTCACCCCTCCCCATCTTCTGATTAGACACCCCGGCCAATCTTGACGATCATCATTGGTTTGTACCCGGGGGAGATCCGTATGAAGTCACCGATCTGCGAGATGTTCGGCATCGACTTTCCGCTCGTCGCCTTCACCCACTGCCGTGACGTGGTGGTGGAGGTTTCCAAGGCTGGCGGTCTCGGCGTGCTCGGCGCCGCTGGCCTGAAACCCGCACAGCTCGAGGTGGAGCTCGCGTGGATCGACGAGCACATCGACGGCAAACCCTACGGTGTGGATCTGATCGTGCCCACCAGCTTCGCATCGAAGGGCGAACGCGTCAGTGCAGACGACATGGTGGCGCGGGTACCGGATGCGCATCTGGACTTCGTGCGCAGCATTCTCGCTGAGCACGGCATCGACTCGGGCATTCTCAAGAGCGGCCACTCCGGCACACGTCTGGGCGAAAACATGCACGATGAGGGGGCAAGCGCCTTGCTGGACGTTGCCTTTGCGCACCCGATCCGGCTGATCGCCAACGCGCTCGGCACACCACCCGCCTACATGCTGGAACGCGGCAAGGCGGCGGGTGTGAAAGTAGCAGCCCTCGTGGGCGCACGGGAACACGCGGTGAAGCAGGTGGAGGCCGGTGTGGACATCCTGGTGGTGGCAGGTGGCGAAGCCGGTGGTCACTGCGGCGAGGTATCCACCCTGGTGCTCGTTCCCGAGGTCGCAGAAGCCATCGCGCCCTACGGAGACACGCCGATTCTCGCCGCAGGCGGTATCGTCACCGGCCGACAGATGGCGGCCTGTATGGCCATGGGCGCCGCTGGCGCCTGGACGGGCTCGGTATGGCTGACCACCACCGAAGCGGAAACTTCGCCGGTGGTTAAAGAGAAGATGCTCTCCGCCTCCTCGCGTCAGACCGTGCGCTCCAAGGCCCGCACCGGCAAACACTCACGGCAGCTGCGCTCCGCCTGGACGGATGCCTGGGAGTCGGAGGCAGCCCCGGAGCCGTTGCCCATGCCATTACAGTCCATCGTCACCGAACCGGCCATGGCGCAGATCACCAAGCTCGCTGAAGGGGGCCACAGCGGTGCCCGGCAGCTCGCCAGCTACTTCGTGGGCCAGGGCGTCGGGCTGATGAACGC
>JAUILW010000457.1 GCA_030432795.1 Gammaproteobacteria bacterium | reverse complement strand
CCGCGACCGTTAGGAAGTACGCGAGCAGTTTGCCGATCTCCTCGAACCCCACCGTCGCAAAGAGCTTCGCCATCAGGAAAAACACCCCATAGGGCGCCACCTGGATGAGCATGCGTATCAGCGCCATAAGCACATCGTTGATCGCCTCGAAAGCGCTGCGCACCCGTTCGCCCGCCGCCCCGGCACGGCTGATGGCGACACCGAGAAGCAGGGCAAAGACGATGATCTGCAGCATCTTCCCTTCCGCCATGGCCATCACGGGGTTGGTGGGAAAGATATCTACCAGCGTGTCTTTGATGCTGGGGGGTTGTTGCGCCTCGAAGACGACCTTGGTGGGCGCGACCGCACCTTCACCGGGGCTGACAACCAGCGCCACGCTGATGGCAAGCGTCACGGCAATCGCCGTGGTGAGGAGATACAGGCCGATGGTTTTGCCGCCCAAGGCTCCGATGCGGCCCGTGGCACCCAGGCTCGCCGCACCGCACACCAGCGATACCAACACCAGAGGCACAACCATGACTTTGAGGCTGGCGAGGAACAGCTTGCCGCCAGCGTCGAAGAGGTCTTCCACCAGAAACTGATAGACCGCCGAGTCGGCGTCGAGGCCCACATGGAACACCGTGCCTACCAGGAGGCCGGCGACCATACCGATCAGAATGCGTACCGTGAGGTTCATGAATTGGCGCCCTCCACGGCCAGTAACTCGGCGATCAGCCGATCTCGATCATCTCGAAGTCTTCCTTGCTGACCCCACACTCAGGGCAGACAAAGTCGTCAGGAACATCTTCCCATGCCGTACCTGGGGCTATGCCCTCTTCTTCACAACCTTCGGCTTCGTCATAGATCCAGCCGCATACGATGCATTGCCACTTACGCATGGAAACTCTTACGCATGGAAAACCCTGCGTCCTTCGGCTCAATGAAAGAGGCGCGCTAAGTTAACGGCGGTCCTCAAAAAAAGCAAACCAGGCGCCTTGCAACCGGCGTTGCATTCGGGGTTAATGGCCGCGGTCTTTCAGCGGGATATGGTCCTGGCTCACACTGCGCCCGCACCGGTGGATTGGCGCGCCTATCTGCGCCTGATGCGGCTGGATCGTCCAGTCGGCACGCTGCTGCTGCTGTGGCCTACCCTCGCAGCCCTTTTTCTTGCAGCACAGGGTATGCCCGACGCGGAGCTGCTCGTGGTGTTCACGATGGGCACGTTCCTCATGCGCAGCGCCGGCTGCGTCATTAACGATTACTTCGATCGCGAGTTTGATGGCGGCGTCAAGCGCACGCGTGACCGGCCCCTGGCAACCGGTGCGCTCAGCGGCCGCCAGGCACTCGTGCTGTTCGTCGTGCTGGTCACCTTGTCGGCAACGCTTCTGATATTTGTGAATCGCTTTACCCAGCTTCTGGCCGTGGGCGGCCTAGCCATCGCCACCGCGTATCCTCTGATGAAACGCCATACCTATCTGCCTCAAGTGGTGCTTGGCGCGGCCTTTTCCTGGGGCATGGTCATGGCCTACGGCGCGGTACAAGCCGATCTGCCACCGCAGGCGTGGTTACTGTTTCTCGGCAGCCTCTTCTGGATCGTCGCCTACGACACGCTGTACGCCATGGTCGACCGTGACGACGACGTGCGCATCGGCATCAAGTCCACCGCGATCCTGTTCGGCAACTACGACCGCCACATGGTGGCCGCACTGCAAGCGCTCACGCTCCTGGTGCTCATCCTCTTTGGCGTGCGCTCGCAGATGGGGATCGGCTTCTACCTGGGGCTCGCCGGCATGGCCGGCCTGTTCGTCTACCAGCAGCATCTGGTGCGTGAGCGACACCCAGACGCCTGCTTTGCCGCGTTTGCCAACAACATCTGGGCAGGCTTCAGCTTCTTTCTCGGTACGGTGATCGATCTCTTTGTTTTTAGCTGACTCCATCGACCGACTGTGCAACTGGCTGGGCCGCACGGTCGCCTGGTTCACCGTGCTCATGGCAGCTGTCACCGTCATGGTCGTGGTACTGCGCTACGCTTTCGATGAAGGCACGATCCTGCTGCAGGAGGGCATCATGTACCTGCACGCGTTCGCTTTCATGCTGGCCATCCCCTACGCGCTGAAGGAGCAGGCACACGTACGCGTGGATCTGCTGTATGCACGCATGAGCCCGCAGCGGCAGGGCATGGTGGACTTCTTCGGGCACCTGCTGTTCCTGCTGCCGGTGAGCATCTTCATCCTGGTCACCAGCCTCCCATACGTGCAGGCATCCTGGCGCGTGCTGGAAGGTTCGAGTGAGGTGGGGGGCATACCCGCGGTCTTTGTGCTGAAGACGCTGATCCCGGTGACGGCAGCGTTGCTTTTCCTGCAAGGCGCGGCAGAAGCGCTCCGCGCCTACAAGGCCTGGCGCACGTGATCGAGCTGATACCCCTGTTCCTGTTCGCGTGCGTATTTCTCGTGCTGCTGAGCGGCTACCCCGTGGCCATCTCTCTGGCGGGTACGGCGCTGTTGTTCGCAGCCGCGGGCATCCTTACGGGCACATTCGATGCCAGCGACCTCGGTTTCATGCCCAATCGCCTGTTCGGCATCATCGGCAATCAGACGCTGATCGCCGTGCCGTTATTCGTTTTCATGGGTGTGATGCTCGAGAAAACAGACATTGCCCGGCAGCTGCTTGCGGACATGTCCTCCGTGCTGCGCGGCGTGCGTGGCGGCCTCGGGCTCACCGTCATCATCGTCGGCATGCTGCTGGCAGCCAGCACCGGCATTGTCGGCGCGACGGTGGTCACCATGGGGCTCATGTCGTTGCCGAGCATGCTCGAAGATCGCTACGATCCGGCACTTGCCACCGGCACCATCAGCGCCACCGGCACGCTCGGGCAGATCATCCCGCCGAGCATCGCGCTGGTACTGCTGGGGGATGTGCTATCCAACGCCTACCAGCAGGCACAACTGAACCAGGGCGTTTTCTCTCCCAAGACCGTCAGCGTCGGCGACCTGTTTGCCGGTGCAATCGTGCCTGGACTCATACTGGTGGGCTTGTATGTTATCTATCTGCTATCCGTCGCCCGCTTGCAGCCGGATCGGGTAGGCGGTCGCACACCCAAGCCCGCCAACACGGCCTCGCCGCTATCCCTGATGCGCACGCTGCTCGCGCCGCTGGCACTGATAACCGCGGTGCTCGGCTCCATTCTTGGCGGGCTGGCGACACCCACAGAAGCTGCCGGTGTCGGCGCTGCCGGTGCGGTGCTACTTGCCATCGCCGCGGGAAAACTGCGCGTGCAGGTGCTTCGCG
>JAUILW010000456.1 GCA_030432795.1 Gammaproteobacteria bacterium | reverse complement strand
TACCTGCCGGACATCTTCCCGTGGAGGCTGTTTCGTGTGGGGGTGGCGGCGTTCTACGACGTGGGCCGCGCATGGTTTGAAGAAGCGCCGCCAGCATATCTGCCGGACCTGCGCGGAGATCACTACGGCACGCTACGCAACGTCGGCCTGGGCCTGCGCATCGAATCGGTTCGTACCCGGCGCGACCGGGTCATCGCCATTGATCTCGCGAAACCGCTGGTCGATGGGCCCGAGATCGACGGGATGGAGCTTACCGTGACGATTCGTGGGGCGTTCTGATGGCCTGGGCTGAGAGGCTGAAGCCCGTTTGCCGCCACATCAACCATGTGAGCGCGGGATAGCCCGTAAGACCGGCGGCAAACAACCACTCGGAGACGTTCTGAATCGCCTCCTTTTCTGCTGCGAGATTGGCGATGCCGGCAAAAACAATGCCGCCGATCAGCATGCCCAACCCAAGCCACACTTTCGTTCGTGCCAGGGCGCTGTTGCCGGTGAGGAGTTGCGCCCGTCGTGAGTACAGGAGCTGGGCCAGGAAGGTGCAGCCGAAGTAGCCCACCGTGCCGTAGCGGCGCATGAGCCGGTACACGTCACCATCCGAGCCCAGAAACGTGACGTAGAGGGCGAGGAACATCGCGCCGGCTATGCCGAGCGCGACGATAACCGTGTCTGCACGTGACGCCGAAGCGCAGGCCCTGAGCCATATACCACACAGGTACCAGTAGATGGCGCCCAGTGCTGCAGCTGGCAGCATGGTTGCCTTGAACACGAAAAATCCCCAGCCGTGACGTCCGGTGGCGGAGATGCTGTCGCAGCCGCTGATGAACGGCACGCACCATGGCACGTAACCGTCTGTGGCGGAGACGATGTAGGCGGCGCCGATGCCCACCCAGGCGAGCACGCAGCAGCCCGGGGCGACCAGCAGCAGCCTGTCCGCCTTGACCGTCAAGTACCGCACCTGTGCAGGATCATCGAGTGCCACCTGCCTGGCGCTGCCCGGCGCGGTATGCTTGACGGAATTGAGAGGAGAACATCCATGATCAAACTCTACGGTGTGCCGCTGTCCCCATTCGTGCGTAAGGCGATGCTTGCGCTCGAGTATAAAAACCTGGCCTACGAAAACGAACCGACCTTTCCCGGTGATGCTTCACCCGCCTTCCGTGCCATCAGCCCGCTGGGCAAGATTCCGGTGCTCGAACGCAACGGTTTTACCACACCGGACTCGAGCATCATCTGCCGTTACCTTGATCGCATTGAACCCTCGCCGCCGCTGTACCCAACGGATGCGCAAGCCGAGGCGCGTGCCGCCTGGCTCGAGGAATACGCAGATACGGTGCTTGTAGGCAGCTGCGCCGGCATCTTTCAGGAACGCCTGTTGAAGCCGAAATTCCTCAACGAGGCCACCGACGAAGCACGCCTTGCCACCATCCTTGAGGAGGAGATGCCGGACCGTTGCGCCTACCTGGAAGGGCTCACGCCGGAAACGGGCTATCTGGTAGGTGATGCGCTGTCGATAGCCGACATCTCCGTGCTCACCTGCTTTGTGCAGGCTGCCTACGGTGGCTACGAAGTAGACGATGCTCGGTATCCGAAGCTTCGCGCATGGATCGACCGTCTGAGCGCTTCGGCTTTAGTGCGGGCGCGCATGGCCAGTGAGCGTGCCAGCATGCCGCCTGGGTTGGCCGACTGAACACCGCTTACGACAGGCTCCTGGCGCATCCGGCGTGGCTTGCGGCTGTCATGGCTGCGTGCTTCGTGGTCGCTTCTTTCTACTGGCCGTCGTTGCGGTTCGACGCATCGTCTGAAACGCTGGTGGTAGAGGGTGATGCCGAGTTCGCTGCGTACCTCGCCACGGCCGAACGATTCCCGAGTGATGCATTTGTACTGCTTACCTGGGAGCCGCTCGCAGGGGAGCCGTTTGATCGGCGGAGCCTCGAACGCCTGGCGGCGCTGCAGCAGCGCGCCGCGCAGATCGATGGTGTCACCGGCACGTTGAGCGTGCTCGATGTGCCGCTGCTGTACCTGCGTGGGCAACCCACGTTGCTCGACGATGGCGTGTCTTTGCCGGAAGCGCGGCAGTACTTCCTCGGTGTAGATCTCTTCGTCAATCAGCTCGTGTCGGCTGACGGACGATCCCTGGGCGTCAAAGTCGATCTCGCACCGCAAGCCGCTGATGCCGCGCGAGAAGAGACCCTCACGAAGATTCGTGCCTTGCGCGCAGACTTCGCCGCAGACGCTCGCATCTTCATCGGTGGTGTACCGCTCATCGGCAGCGACATGATCCGCTTCGTGCGCGAAGACGTGCTGTGGTTCAGCATCACTGCCGTGACCCTCATTACGCTGGCGTTGGTGTTCTTCTTTCGGCGCCCACGCTGGGTGGTGCTGTGCCTCGCAAACTGCGTGGTCGTCATTGGTCTCGAGGTGGGTATCCTCGGTTTTCTCGACACGCCGGTGAGTGTGGTGTCGGCAAATTTCGTATCGCTGCTGGCCATCGTCGCCATCTCCTTCACCATTCATCTGGTGGTGCGCTACCGTGAGCTGCTTGCCCAGGACGGTGATCGCGCGCATGCCGAGCTCGTACGCGACACCATGCGTTCCAAGTTTGCACCCTGTCTCTACACTGCGCTGACGACGATGGTGGCTTTCACAAGCCTCATGACCAGTGGCATTCCGCCGGTGGAGGACTTCGGTTGGATGATGTCCGTGGGTGTGGCGCTTGCGCTGCTCGTTACCTACACGGTGTTTCCCGCCCTGTTGCTGCTGCTGCCGAAAGGTCGGGCCAGCAGCACCCTTGGCCAGCCGCTTGCCATCACCCGGCTGTTTGGGCAGTGGGCGGCTCATCGATCGGCGCTGGTAGGGGTGCTCGCCCTGGCGCTGGCGGCGGCATGTGTCTTTGGGGTCGCTCGCCTGAGCCTCGACAGCCACTTCAGCCAGTACTTCAAACCGGCGAGTGATATCCGGCAGGGCTTGGAGTTCATCGACAGCCATTTCGGCGGCGTGCTGCCGCTGGACATCATCGTCCAGCTCGAGCCCTTCGAGGCGGTGCAGGTGGACGAGGACGACGACTTCTTTTTCGAAGCGCCCTCGGCGTACCCGCAGAGCGCCTGGTTCACGGCTGACAAGGTGGCGGTTGCGCAGGCGCTGGCCTCGTACTTGCGCGGTCGTGAAGATGTGGGCAGCGTCACTTCGCTTGCAGATCTGTCGGCGCTTGGAGCGCAGGTGCTCGGCCGCGAGCGCCTGGATGATGCGCAGCTCGGCGTGCTGGTTGCCAACCTCGGCGA
>JAUILW010000455.1 GCA_030432795.1 Gammaproteobacteria bacterium | reverse complement strand
AAGCCGGTGGGCACTATGGTCGATTTCTGCCGACGGAGGAGCCTGCACACAGCACCATCCCCCTGGTCAAGGCAATCATCGCGCACTGCCCCGGTTTTCCTGTCATCGCCGCGGGTGGCTTGATGAACGGCGCAGACTGTGGCCGCGCCATGGCCGCAGGGGCAGTGGCCTGTCAGCTCGGCACTGCTTTTCTCGATACCGCCGAACTGAATATCAGTGCACATTACCGCGAAGCGTTGCGCGATGGTCGCACGACCGTGGTAACCGACAGAGTATCCGGTCGTTTGGCGCGAGGCTTGGATTCCGCCCTCACCCGCTCGCTCAACGGGCTCCGAGGCAGCCCGCCTGACTATCCGGTGGCCTATGACGCGGTGAAGGCGCTGGCTGCCACAGCCGCGGCAACCGATCCCGACATGGCGGTCATGTGGGCCGGCACCGGCTCCGCATCCGTGCGCCGCATGGGCGCCGAGGAACTCGTTCGAACACTCGTCGACGAGCTGCAGCAAGCGAACGCCTGAGAAATGAAGCGTGTATTTCCTCGCGCTACGCGCTCCACCCCTGCCGCCACGGCGCGTGGTGATAGCGCACGTAGTGCCGCTCCTCAAACTTCCAGGATCCCTCCACACTCCGGTACCGATCGTGGTAGTGGCCGGCCTGGGTATAGGCTTCGCCGTTTTCCAGCACGCGTATTTCTACCGAACATCGACCGGTAGCCGTGCCGTCGTCGCCGAGCTCGATCACGTGATTCTGCACGAAGGGCTTGTAGCGCTGTTCGGCCAGCGGCGCGTAAAACGCCCGTAGCGCCTCGTATCCCGTCGGCGCCTGCGTCCCGGAGCGGAACACCCCATCTTCCGTAAACAGTCCAACAAGCGTCTCCACGTCACCATCCACCACCGCATGACAGTAGCGGGCGGTGAGCTCGCGAATCTCGTCCCTGGCCTCCATACGGGCGAGACGATCGGCCACTGAGGTGGAACGCAAGGCCGCTGCAACCGGCAGTTCGACACCCTCTTGCGCATCTTCCACGGGTCCGGATAGAAGATGCATGTACTGCGCATCGCGCCGCCCTGGCACGCGTGGCAGCCGGCACACCAGCGCCCCACCTTCCCGCTCCATGAGCGTGCGGAGGGTTTCGACCACTTCTTCGTTGTCGGCAAAGGTGTACAGCCGGCCGCTGTTGGCACGCAACTCACCAGGCGTACGCGGGCCGCGCAACAGCAATACGCAGATCACCGCAAACTGTGCCGGTTCGAGCTGCAACTCGCTCAGGAGCGTATTGCACAGCCGCTGGTTGTACTTCTCCACCTGGCTGCGGAAATTCTCCTCGATCTGCACCAGGTGCTTTTCCTTCAGCGCCCGCACCGTACGCTGCACGGTCACCTGATCGAGAGACATCACCGGCTCCCGGGACGACTTCTGGTTGCAGGCATTCGTGAGCGCGTTGAGGGTCAGCGGGTACTGGTCCGGAGTGAGCACGGACTTCTCCATCAGACAGCCGATTACCCGCGCTTCGAGGTCTGTTAGGTCGTAGGCCACATGCGTACTCCGGTATTACGAAACACGATGTTCGCCGATTGCGCGGCTACGTCAATCCGGCAGGGCAAAACTCATCAGATGATTGCCCCGCGTCAGCCCCACATTGGTGTGGCCGCCCACCGCCACGGCCACGTACTGCCGACCGCCTAGGGCGTAGCTCATGGGGGTAGCCATGGCGGCGGTGGGCAACCGGTGCGACCACCTCAGCTCGCCGCTGGCGGTGTCATAGGCGCGCAGGTAGTAATCTCCGGCGGCACCGATGATCGTCAGGCCGGACGCCGTCAGCAATGCACCGCCCATGTTCGGCACGCCCCACGCGAAATTCGGCACCGGTGCCGGCGCCAGATCTTCGATGGTGCCGAGGGGCTGCTCCCACAGCAGCCTTCCGGCGGTCAGATCCAGCGCCATCAGCTTGCCCCAGGGCGGTTGCGTGCACGGCAGACCCAGCGCCGAGAGGAATACCCGCCGAGCCATGATGTAGGGGGTGCCGCGCATGGCGGAGAGCTGCCAGCCGCTGCCCTGCCAGTCATCGCGCTGGTACTCGTCCCGCGGGATGAGCTTCACCAGCACCGCGAAGCTGTTGACGTTCACCACTGCGATCTGACGCGCTTCGTCGATGGCCACGCCGCCCCAGTTGGCGCCGCCAGGATAGCCAGGGTTCATGATGCTGCCCTCGAGCGACGGCGGCGTGAACATGCCTTGCGAGCGATAGGTATTGAGAATGCGCTCGCATCCCTTGCGGTCGAAATACATCACGCCGAAGGCATCCTCTGCCGTCAGCGGCCGGTCATCCACAAGCATCGGCAGCGCGGAGTACGGTTGGGTGGGAGACAGCGCTTCGCCATCCACCCCGCCCTGTGGCACCGGCCGCTCCTGCACATCGAACAGGGGCTCCCCCGTGTCGCGATGGAAGACGAACATCTGCGCGGTCTTGGTGACCACGGCCACTGCCGGCAGTAGCTTGCCATCCCGGCGCAACGCGAAACGCGTGGGCTGCGACGGGACGTCGTAGTCCCACACATCGTGGTGCACGAGCTGCTGGTGCCACCGCACCGTGCCACTCTGCGCATCCAGGGCCACCAGCGAGTTAGCGTAACGATTGTCCCCTAACCGTTCGCCCCCATAGAAATCGGGGCTTGGCGATGATGTAGAGACAAACACGAGCCCGGCTTCGGTATCTGCCAGCAGCGGCGGCCAGGCATTCGCGGCACCGGTGATATCGGCGCTGTTGCCGGACCAGCCGGCGCGCGCAGCGTCGGCCGCGTCACGGGGGATCGGATCCCAGGCCCAAAGCACCTCACCGCTGCGCACATCCAGCGCGCGCACAATGCCGAGCTCGGAGTCCACACGCCGATTGTCGCCGATGGCAGAACCGACGAAGAGCACATTTCCCAGCAGCGCCGGTGGCGAGGTGACGCTGTAATCGCCAGGCTCCTGCGCCCGTGCACCGGCCGAGAGATCTATGCGGCCGCCGTCGCCGAAATCGGTGCAGTAGCTGCCGGTGCGCGCATCCAGCGCAATGAGCTCACCCAACAAAGTACCGAACACCACACGATGCGGGCACACCGCCGTATCGCCGTGCCACAACGTCACGCCACGGGAAGCGCTCTCCGAGTAACCAGCGTCACGGTCGAGTCCCGCATCGAACTGCCACACCACCGCTCCGCTCGCGGCGTTCACCGCAAAAACCTCGTTGGCGCTGGTGCTGACGTACAGCTTCCCATCCCAGAACACCGGGTTTGC